>JBOHYX010000264.1:0-4010 GCA_050738115.1 Rhodanobacteraceae bacterium | reverse complement strand
GAGCCGCAGGACGCGGCGAGTCAATCCAGCCGTTGCGGTGATCGGAGAGCTGGATTCCGGGTTCGGCCTGCGATGAAGCCGCAGCCCGCCCCGGAATGACGACGGAAATTGGAACGGAAATTGGATTGGCCGGATCGTGATGCCGGCCGGGACGCAAGAGACAGGGGGAATGCACATGGCAGCGCGCAAACAACGACCGGTGTTTACGGGATTCGGCAAGATGGCCCGCAGTCGCGGCTTCACCCTGATCGAACTGATGATCGTGGTCGCGATCATCGCGGTCCTGGCGTCGATCGCGTATCCCACGTACACGCGTTACATCGTCAAGACCAAGCGCGCCGCGGCGACCGGTTGCCTGTCGGAGTACGCGAACTACATGGAGCGTTACTACACCACCAACATGAGCTATGCGCAGCCGACCGGCGCCGCGCTCCTGGCGCTGGATTGCGCCGCGACGTCGCAGACAGGCGATTCCTACCAGTACAATTTTGCCGGAACGCCGACGGCGACCACGTACACGGTCCGGGCCAAGCCCATCGATGCGCAAGCGACGCGCGACACCACCTGCGGCACGCTCGCGATCAACCAATCCGGGCAGCGCTATTACCAGTCCACCAAATCGGACCTTGCGGGCCTCGCGACCTGCTGGAAGAATTGACCCACGCAGCCCGCGGATGGACGTGGGGCGTCGTGGATGCGGATATTGGCAAGCTGACTCCATTTCCACTTCACAAGTCACAAAAACATCGTCATTCCGGGGCCATCGTCGGCTTCATCGACGATGGAACCGGGAATCCAGCTCTTTTCCGTACCGGCAGTGAAAGCTGGATTCCGGGTTCTGCCCGCAAACAGCGCGGGCAGCCCCGGAATGACGAGGTGAAATTGGGGATGACCGGATGGTATTTTCAACACGCGGGACGCAAAGCGGTTTTGCGGCAATCCGCAAGCAGACTGGACTGCAGGAGTTTCCAATGCGCTATCCCATCGCGATCGAGCCCGGCGACGACAAACACGCGTACGGCGTGGCGGTGCCGGATTTGCCCGGGTGCTTTTCGGCGGGCGACACCCTCGACGAAGCGATTGCCAATGCCGAGGAGGCGATGCTGCTGTATCTGGAAGATGCAGCCGACGCCGGCAAGGCGCCGCCGGTGCCCTCGGCGTTGGAGAAGCTGCGTCGCCGCAAGGACGGGCGCGGCTGGACGTGGGGCGTCGTGGACGTGGACATCGGCAAGCTGACTACCCGCTGACCCGCGTCAACGTGACGTTGCCCGAGCGCCTGCTGGATACGTTCGATCGTCACGCCAAGGCGCGCGGCGAGACCAGGGCACGGTTTCTCGCGCGTGCGGCGATCGAAGCGCTGTCGCGCGATGCTGCGTGACGTAGCCGAATTTTCGGCAAGGACGCGCAGGCAGCAGCATTTCCAATTATGGCTCCGTCGGGTTCCACGGCGGTTGCGAAATGCCGGGCCTTTTGTGGGACCGGGCGGTGCCCGCGACGGGTCTCGCCGCAAGCTGTCGCTGTCGCAGTCCGTCACATTCGTCGCGGCGACCCGCCGCTCCCACCGTGGTTGCTGACTCCATGATGAGAATTGCTGCGCAAGCAACGTTCCGTTTGGCGCGGAAGCCGCGCGCTGGCACGATGGTGTTTTGCCGCGCGAGGAATCCACCATGCAATACCGCCGCCTGGGTTCGTCGGGTCTGCAATTGTCGGCGCTGTCGTTCGGCGCGTGGGTGACGTTCGGCCGCCAGGTGGATCGCGGCAAAGCGCGCGAACTCATCGCCTGCGCGTTCGACCACGGCGTCAACTACTTCGACAATTCGGAAACGTATTCGGCCGGCCAGGCCGAGGCGATCATGGGCGATGCGCTCGCCGACCTGCGCTTTCCGCGCGATGCCTACTGCGTGTCGAGCAAGGTGTTATTCGGCGCGGTCACCGATCCGAAGCCGACCCAGAAGGGCCTGTCGCGCAAGCACGTGACGGAAGCGTGCCACCAGGCGTTGAAGCGCCTGCGGGTCGATTACCTCGACTGCTTTTTCTGCCACCGCCCCGACCCCGAAACGCCGGTCGCGGAAACGGTGTGGGCGATGGATACGCTGATCCGCCAGGGCAAGGTGCTGTACTGGGGCACCAGCGAGTGGCCGGCCGACGCGATTTGCGAGGCGCACGCGGTGGCGGAGAAGCACCACCTGCACGCGCCGACGATGGAACAGCCGCAGTACAACCTGCTGCACCGCGAACGGGTGGAGCAGGAATACGCGCCGCTGTATCGCGAATTCGGGATGGGCACGACGGTCTGGTCGCCGCTGGCATCGGGCGTGTTGACCGGCAAGTACGCGAAGGGCGTGCCGGAGGAGTCACGGTTCGCGCTGCCGGGCTACGAGTGGCTGCGCCAGCGGTATGAATCGGAGGAAGGCCGTGCAGACATCGCGCGTGTCGCGAAGCTGCCGCCGATTGCCGGGGAGCTGGGCGTGTCGCCCGCACAGTTCGCGATCGCGTGGTGCCTCAAGAACCCGAACGTATCGACGGTGATGCTGGGTGCGACGAAACGCGAGCAGCTCGAGGAAAATTTCGGCGCGCTGGATGCGGTCAACAAGCTCGATGATGCGGTGATGCAGCGGGTCGATGCGGCGTTGAGGTGATTCCGGTCGCGGGCAGGCCCGCTCCTACAAGACCGTGTTCCGCGGATCCGCTCTTCGGTAGGAGCGCGCCTGCGCGCGACCGTGGCCACAACGCACGCCGGACATCGGTCGCCGGCGAGGCCGGCTCCTACATGGGTTTCGCACGCGCGTGTCGTTCCTGTTCGAGCAACGCTTCCTTGCGCGCGACGCCCCAGCGCCAGCCGCCGGGCGTGCCGTCCGCGCGCACCACGCGGTGGCAGGGCACGATGAGCGCAAGCTTGTTGGTGCCGCAGGCGCGGCCGACCGCGCGCGCGGCTCCGGGTTCGCCGACCGCGCGTGCGATGTCGCCGTAACTGCGCGTTTCGCCCGCGGGAATGCGGGTCAGTGCCTGCCACACGCGCCACTGGAACGCGCTGGCGACGACGTCGACGGGCGGCATGGGCGCGTGGGTGTCGCGCTCGCCGGCGAGTTGCGCCGCCACCCGCTTCAGCATGCCACCCAGCCATTCGTCGCGGCCGGCGTCGACGCGGTTCAGATCGGCGTTCGGGAATTCGCCGCGCAGCCCGGATAGCAGCTCCGCATCATCGTCGCCCAGCAACACCGCGCAGATGCCGCGCGCGGTGGCCGCGACCAGCACGCGCCCGAGCGCCGTGTCGGCGGTGGTGTAACGGATCGCGACACCCGCGCCGCCCTTGCGGTAACGCGCGGGTTGCATGCCGAGCAGCCGGTCGGTGTGCTCGTACGCGCGGCTGGTCGATCCGAATCCGGCCGCGTACACGGCGTCGGTCACGCTGGCGCCGTGTTTCAGCGCCGACCTGAAATCGGCGAACCGCTGCGCGCGCGAATATTCCGCGGGCGACACGCCGAAACGCCGGCGGAAGCTGCGCTGGAGGTACGACGGCGACAGGCCGACGCGGGTCGCGAGCTCGTGCAGGGCAGGTGGCGCTTCGCTGCCATCGAGCAGGTCGCGTGCGCGGTCGAGGGGATTCTGGCGGTTCGGGACGTCGGCAGGTTTCGTGTTCATGCGGCCATGGTGGCGCGGGCCGCGCGTATCCGCCATCCGGATCTTGCGGTGCCCTGATCTCAATCCGACGGCGGCAACCGTGCGGGTGGGCGCGGCTCGACGACGGTGAAGTCGCCATCGATGATGGCGTCCTGGGCGGCGCGGTGTCGGCGCCGCAGGTGCCAGTGGCGGACCGTCAGCGCGACCGTGGCCACGGCCAGGATGCCGATGCCGATCACGAGCCCGAGCGCCAGCAGCCCGAGCACCACGACCACCATGCCGGCCACGACCAGCGTCCGCAGCAGCGGATTCCGGGGCAGGGTCGGGAAGATGAACTGTGCGCGCATGGGGTGCCGCTCGCGTGGCAGAATGACGCCTCAACCATGCGG
>JBOHYX010000263.1:0-4036 GCA_050738115.1 Rhodanobacteraceae bacterium | reverse complement strand
GCCGTGCTTTCGCTCATGGGCCCGTGCGGCCGCGACGTGGATTCCATCGCCTCATGCGTTCCGGTGGGCGACACGCTTGTTTCGGTGCCTGGTTGGCGTCGCTGCTGGATCGGTGCCTTCCAGCGCGGCCCGGACCCGTTCCGCATCGTGTGGGGTCGCCGGGTTGTAGACCACCATGGTGAGATCGGAACGACCATCGACGGCAAACGCGGAGTGTTCAAACGCCAACGTACCGAGCGTCGGATGGTGGATGTGCTTGACCGCTTCGCCGTGTGGGGCGCTCACGTCGTTGTCGTGCCACATGGCCCTGAACTCGGGGCTGAGACGCGAAAGCTCCTCGACGAGCGGCGCAACTTCGGCTGTGGCTCCTGCGCGGCTGGTATCCACCCTGAATGCGCCCAAGACAAGCCGCGCGACGCTTTGCCAGTTGTCCTGCGCGGCGCAAGCATTCGGGTCGAGAAAGATGAAGCGAAGCAGGTTGCGGTGCTCGGCGGGTAACGCCCCGAAATCCGTCAACAACACGGTCGCCGCCCGGTTCCACGCCGCGATGTCCCAGATCGCGGTCCGGATCAGCGCGGGCGTCGGCTCGAGTGCGTCGAGCACGCGCTGCAGTCGCGGCGTGATCCCCACCGTCTTGCGGTAGTGCGCTTCGGGTGGACGACCGAGGCCGAGCAGGAACAAATGCTCCCGCTCCACGTCCGTCAACATGAGCGCGTGCGCGATGCGGTCGAGCACCGCGGCCGAAGGCGCTCCGCCGCGACCCTGTTCCAGCCATGTGTACCACGTGGGGCTGATGTTGGCGCGTTGCGCCACTTCTTCACGGCGCAAGCCCGACGTGCGGCGGCGTTGTGGGGGAAAGCCGAACACGGCGGGATCGAGTCGGGTCCGGCGCGCCTTCAGGTAGGCGCCAAGCGGGTTTGCATGCGCGACGGGAGCGTCCATCCTGTTAATTCCTATACCAGGATAACGTCACTACTTTAGCAGGATTCAGGCCGGGCGCACATTGGCCTCCAACGAAACCCTGGAGGTGCATTCATGCGCGTATTTGTAACAGGTGCCACTGGATTCATCGGCTCGCGGGTGGTGAAGGAACTGGTTGGTGCGGGTCACGCGGTGCTCGGCCTGTGCCGTTCGCCGGACAAGGCTGCGGCACTGGCAGCCGCCGGTGCCGAAGTGCAGCGCGGATCCATCGAAGACCTCGATGGACTGAGGCGGGCGACTGCGCGATCCGATGGCGTGATCCACCTGGCCTTCAATCACGATTTCTCGAAGTTCGCGGAGCACTGCGAACAGGATCGGCGCGCCATTGAAGCGATCGGCGCCGAGCTCGAAGGGACCGATCGCCCCTTGATCGCCACTTCGGGGGTGGGGCTGCTGGCCGAAGGTCGCCTTGCGACCGAGGACGACATGGCTCCGCCACCTTCAGCGACGTATCCACGCGCGTCGGAAGCCGCCGCGGCGGCCGTCGCGGCACGCGGCGTCCACGTGCGGGTGGTGCGTCTGTCGCAGGTTCACGACACGACCCGACAGGGACTGGTCACGCCTCTGGTCCAGGCATGGCGCGAGCACGGCGTCTGCGCGTACATCGGACATGGTGGCAATCGTTGGGCCGCGGTGCACGTGCGTGATGCCGCGCACCTGTATCGGCTGGCACTCGAGAAGGCCGAGCCCAAGGCGACGTATCACGCGGTCGCGGAGGAAGGCATCGCGCTGAGGGCCATCGCCGAAGCCATTGGCCGGCGCCTGCAGTTGCCGGTCAAGTCCATCGACCCGGACGAGGCCACGGACTTCTTCGGCGCGTTTGCCGGGTTCTTCGCTGGGCTCGACCTGACCGCTTCCAGCGCGCAGACGCGCAGGAAGCTCGGGTGGGAACCGAAGGGTCCCGGCCTGATCGCCGATCTCGAAGCAGGCGAATTCGTCGCACAGGCACAATCGGTCGAGGCCTGACCGATTCACCCACTATAGGAGATGCTGATGAGAAACAAATCCGCTTCCACGACGGTACACCAAATGAGCCGAGCCGTCATTCACGAATCATTCGGTGGTCCGGAAGTGCTGGAGCTGCGGGACGTTCCGGAACCGCACGCCAATGCGGGCGAGCTTCGCGTGCACGTAACCGCCGCTGGCCTCAACCCGATGGACTGGAAACTCGCCTCGATGCCCGACGTGGCACGTTTTTTCGGGTACACGGTGCCATCCGGCTTCGGCTATGACCTGGCCGGCGTCGTCGACGAGGTTGGCGAGGATGTTGCGGGCTTCGCCGTCGGCGAGCGCGTCTATGGCGGCGCGCTCGGGCGGGCCGTCGCCGATTACGCCGTGATGAAACCGAAGGATGTCGAGCACACGCCCGATGGCATCAGCGACGAAGTGGCCAGCACACTGCCGGTTGCCGGTCGGACCGCTGTCGCGGCGCTGGACGCGATCGGCTTGCACGCGGGTGACACCGTCCTCGTCGGCGGCGCTGGCGGTGGCGTTGGCGTGTTCGTAGTGCAGCTTGCGAAGCTCGCGGGCGCCGCTGTGATCGGGACCGGTTCGTCGGGGACGTTTGAGTTTTTGCGAAAACTCGGTGCACAGCCCGTTGCCTATGGCAGCGGACTCGCCGATCGGGTCCGCGCAATCGCACCCGACGGCGTGACTGCGGCCACGGACCTTGTCGGCACCGAGACGGTCGAGGCAGCGCTTACGCTTGGCGTGCTGCCCGAGCGGATCGCCACCATTGCCGTGGGGCCGAACCCTCCGGGAGGCGTGCGCGCCATCTTCGGTGGGAGTGACGCTCCAGCGGGCGCACTCGCTCGGATTACCGATGCGATCACCGCAGGCAAGCTGTCGGTGCCGATCGCGGCAACTTTTCCCGTTGAACGGATCCGCGATGCCGTGGCCCTGCAACGCGGCGGCCACGTGCACGGCAAGATCGTGATCACCCTGCGGCGATGACGGTCTTGACGCGATGGATGCGCCGTTTTTGCATGGCCGATGCCGGTCCCGAGCAGAATCGCTTGCGTCAGTCACCGCGACCGTCGCGATACAACCGGGCGGGAACTGCGGCTACAGCTCGCGCGTCGGGAAGCTTTCGGCAAGGAACGCCACGAACGCGGAGACCTTGGGACTGACCAGACGGCGCGAGGTGTGCAGCACCCACAACTCGACGGAGCGTGCGACATACTCGCCCCACGCCACCATGCGTCCCTCCATGATGTCGGCGCGCACCAGCGAACGCGGCAGGCGTGCCACGCCGGCGCCTGCCAGCACGGCCGCCCGTGCCGCAGCCAGCGTGGACAGCCGCGCACGGTAATCGGGCGCGATACGACGCTCGCGGCCGTTGGCCCTGAAATTCCAGAGCTCGGTGCCTGCAACCGCGCGGGCAGCGGCGACGGCCGGCACCACGGGTGGCTTTTGCGTACCGCGCCACACGGGCATGGGTACCGACGGCGACGCCACCACCAACGTCGCGTCGCGGGCGAAGCAGCGACCGACCAAGCCACTCGCCGGATCCGGATTGACGCGGATCACGACGTCGAACCCTTCCTCAACCATGTCCACATACCGATCACTTGCGACCAGATCCACCTGCACACCGGGGCAGCGCGCCACGAACTCCGCCGCCAGCCGGCCGCCCCACACATTTGCGAACATCACCGGCGTGCTGACTCGAAGCCATCCGCGCGGCCGGTTGCCGGCGGCCGACAGGTTGCGTCCCGCGTCCTCGATGTCCAACAGCAAGCCGCGCGTGCGGTCAAACAACGCGTGGCCTTCGGCGGTGAGTTGCAGGGCGCGCGCGCCGCGTTCGATCAGCCGCACGCCAAGCGATTCCTCGAGGTCACGGACGTGGCGGGACAGCGTGGCCTTGGGCCGGTCGCTCGCGCGACTTGCCTTGCCCAGGCTTCCAGCGGCGACAACGCGATGGAAATCGGCCAACGCGGACAAATCCATGGGCGTACCAAATATGGGACTGCTCGTCCAAAGTTTATGGCTTACGGATCAGGTTGGAAACAGCGACAGTGCTGTCCACGGCCGCAACGCTCCAACCCATGCGACC
>JBOHYX010000262.1:0-4056 GCA_050738115.1 Rhodanobacteraceae bacterium | reverse complement strand
AGCGGAACGCCTCCGCACTCGAAGCGGGCGGCGTTGCTGCTGCTCGGCGGGTTGCTGGTGTTGCTCGCTCTGAACCTCCGGCTGATCTTCACCAGCCTGTCGGTGCTGCTGCCGGAGATCACCCGCGCGCTGCGGCTGTCGTCGGCGACGCCCGGGTATTTGACGACGCTGCCCGTGCTGTGCCTCGGCGTGTTCTCGCCGTTGGCGCCCATCTGTGCGCGCCGCTTCGGGATCGAACGCACGCTGCTGGGCACGCTGGTGCTGCTGGCGGTCGGCACCGCGCTGCGCGGCTACGTCGGCATCTCCGGCCTGTTCGTCGGCTCGGCGCTGGCCGGCGGCAGCATCGCGGTCGCGAACGTGCTGCTTCCCGCGCTGGTGAAGCGCGATTTCGCGGGACACGTCGCGCTCATGACCGCGCTCTACAGCGCGGTCATGAACGTCGGTTCCGCCGCCGCCGCCGCGCTCACGCTGCCGCTGACCCACGCCCTTGGCGGCGGGTGGTCCGTAGGTGTCGCGATGTGGGCGGTACCGCCCGCCGCGGTGGCGCTTCTGTGGCTGCCGCAGTGGCGTCGCAAGACCGCGCCAGGCGGTCCTGCCGAGCCGCACGTCCGCGGGCTGTGGCGCAGCGCGCTCGCCTGGCAGGTGACGCTGTTCATGGGGCTGCAATCGGCGCTGGCCTATTGCGCCGCCGGATGGCTGGCGCCGATCCTGCGCAGCCGCGGACTCGACGGGACCACGGCCGGGCTGGTGACGTCGGTGTGCATGGCCATGGACGTGGTCGGCAGCCTCGGCGTGCCGTTCGTGGTCGGGCGCTTCAAGGACCAGCGCTTCCTCAACGTCGCCTTCAGCGTGCTCGCCGGCGCACCGCTGCTCGGCCTGCTGTTCGCGCCGTTGTCGTGGGCATGGGTGCTGGCGGTGCTGCAGGGCATCGGGCAGGGCGCGATGTTCTCGATCGCGCTGACGGTAATCGTGCTGCGCTCGCCCGACGCGCACGTGGCGGCAGAGCTTTCCAGCATGGCGCAGACGGTCGGCTACATCATCGCGGCGATCGGGCCGTTGCTGGTCGGCGTGCTGCTCGCGCACCGGCGGCTTCGCGGCATCCGGCTGGTTGTTCGCGGGCCTCGCGGTGGGCGGTGCGTTGAGCGGCTGGGGCGCAGGGCGCGCCCTGTACGTCAAGGCCGGTGCGCGCGCCACGAGCGCGCTCCGCAGTTGACCGTCACCATGCACCGTGGTGCTCGGGCACGCGCGTCACGATGGGAGTCAGCAGCAGGATGAATACCGCCCAGCCGAGATACGCGTGCGCGTGCGCGAGGCCGGGATGGGCTGCGCCGGAAATGATCGCGGTGGTGATCGCGATGGCGGCGATCAGGCCGATCTGGATGCTCATCGTGCGCAGTGCCGCCAGCGTGGGGGAGCTTTCCGGCGCGAGCTGCAGGCCCGCGTTGCGGCTCGCCGGCGACAGCCAGCCGGTACCAAGGCCGAGGATGGCAGCCGCGACGGCGAGCCACGCGTAGGGCGACAGACGGTGTGGACTGGCCGAGAGGACGACGAGGCCGATCGCGGTGACCACGAGGCCGAGCAGGATCGGCAGTCGATAGCCGGTCCTCCGGAGCACCGCCACCGCCACGGTCGACATGATGATCACCGCAGCGCCCTCGGCCGTCAGCAGGGTGCCCGAGTCCAGCACGGACATGCCGTACCGCGTGACGGCGTACAGCGGAACCAGCGCGATCAGGCCTTGCGCCACGCCGGCGCCCGCGTTGACCATGTTGACGGCGCCGAAACCATGACCCATGACGAAGCGCGGCGCAATGAAGGGGTGTGGACTCCAGCGGATGTGACGCGCGAACGCCACCAGCGCCAGCACGGCCACGACGGCCGGGGCCAGGAACTGCGGTGTTCGCAACGCACCGCCGCCCTTGCTCAGCGCGTTGAGGGCCACCATGAGTCCGAGCACGCCAACGCCGACCTCGATCATCCCGACGAGATCGAAAGGTTCGCGCGCCGCTGATTCCCGCGGCGGATCCGCGGGAATGAAACGCACGCACAGCACGGCCAGTGCGATGCCGATCGGGACGTTGACGAAAAAGATTCCGCGCCACGACCAGTAGGTCACGAACAGGCCACCGAAAATTGGCCCGATCATCGCGCCGATCGAAAACAGCGCGGCGAACATCCCGAGCGCGCGGTCGCGCGACGGACCGAGGTAATCGACGATGATGCCGGTTGCCGAAGGTGTGAATCCCGCACCGCCCATCGCCTGCAGGAAGCGCAGCGCGACAAGGACGTAGATGTTCGGGGCCAGTCCACAGCACAGGGATGCCGTGGTGAACACCGCCACCGATACCAGGAACACCCGGCGCCGCCCGAACTGCTCGCTGAGCCGGCCGGCCAGCGGCAACGCCAGCAGCAGCCCGAGCGAATACACCGTCATCGTCCAGCTCACCCAGGTGATCGGCGCGTGAAGATCGCGCTGCAACGTGTGCAACGCGGTCGCGACGATGGTCTGGTCCAGCGTGCTCATCAGGAGCGCCAACGCGACCACCGCGAAGATCACGCCGGGGCGCAGGGGCGATCCGCCGACTGGGGGCGAATCGGTCTGCGAGGTTCGTGTCTGGGTCGAGTCCGGCGGGGTCATGCTGCGGGTTCTGGGATTCCGTTCCGCGTGCGCGTCGCGGCTGTGCACGCGCACGTCCGCGCGCGGCTCGTTGCACGCGCGCGCATCGGCGAATGTGCAAGCATGGCGCAGGCGTCGCGGCGGTCGCGTGAAGATCGCGCCGACGCCGCGTGGCCCACCGTTCTGCTACCGATTGCCGGTCGCTACGATTGAACCCTCGCCAACCGCCCATATTTCCATGCCCGTCCCTTGCGCGGTGCAGCATCCGAATGCCGGGCACTGCGCATCGCCGCGTATCCGTCGCCGCCGGCGCCCGCGGGCAACCATCCCCCAGAAGGATTGGCACCATGAAGCTCAAAGACAAGGTTGCGATCGTCACCGGCTCGGCCAGCGGCATCGGCAAGGAAATCGCGACCGTGTACGCGCGCGAAGGCGCAAGGGTTGCGATCGCCGACCTCGACACGGATGCCGCCGAAGCGACCGCGAAGGCGCTGCGCGGCACCGGCGGCCAGGCGATGGGCGTCGCGATGGACGTGACCGACGAGCGCGCGGTCAACGCGGGCGTCGCCGCGGTCGTGAAGGCGTGGGGCGGCGTCGACGTGCTGGTCAGCAACGCCGGCATCCAGATCGTGCATCCGCTCGAGGACTTCACGCTCGCGGAATGGAAGAAGCTTTTGGCCATCCATCTGGATGGCGCGTTCCTCACCACCAGGGCCTGCCTGCCGCACATGTACAAAAAGGGCAGCGGCAGCGTGATCTACATGGGTTCGGTGCACTCCAGGGAAGCCTCGGTGCTGAAGGCGCCCTACGTCACCGCCAAGCACGGCCTGATCGGACTCGCCAAGGTGGTCGCCAGGGAAGGCGCGAAGCACGGCGTGCGCGCCAACGTGATCTGTCCCGGCTTCGTGCGCACGCCGCTGGTCGACAAGCAGATCCCGGAGCAGGCCGAGGCACTCCACATGACGGAAGATGAAGTCATCAGGAACGTGATGTTGAAGGACACCGTCGATGGCGAGTTCACCACGGTTGCGGACATCGCCGAGGTCGCGTTGTTCTTTGCCGCGTTCCCGACCAATGCGTTGACGGGCCAGTCGCTGGTCGCGAGCCACGGCTGGTTCATGCAGTAATCCGATTGACGAGCAAGGGAGGACGGCGACATGCGATGGCTGATCGTGGGCGCGGGGGCATTGGGCGGATATTTCGGCGGACGGCTGCTTGAAGCCGGCGAAGACGTGACGTTCCTGCTGCGCGAGCGCCGCCTCGCGCAGATCCGCGCGACGGGCCTCGTGATCCGCAGCCGGTCGGGCGATGCGCACCTTCCGCCGCCACGTTGCGTGCTGGCGAAGGACATTGCCGGCCCGTACGACGTCGTGATGCTCGGCTGCAAGGCCTATGACCTCGAATCAGCCATGGATTCGTTCGCACCCGCCGTGGGTGCG
>JBOHYX010000261.1:0-4061 GCA_050738115.1 Rhodanobacteraceae bacterium | reverse complement strand
TGCCGCGCCTACGGCGCCGAAGTCGTATTGATGGACGACGTGTACGCGGCGTTCGCGGAAGTCGAACGGATCCAGCGCGACGAAGGCCGCACCTTCATCCACCCGTTCGAGGGCGAACTCACGGTACTCGGTACCGCCACGGTCGGCTACGAGTTGTGCAACCAGGTCGCCCAACTCGACGCCGTCATCGTGCCGATCGGCGGCGGCGGCCTGATCGCCGGCGTCGCCTGCGCGGTCAAGCAGATGCAGCCGGACTGCACGGTTTATGGCGTGGAACCCGAAGGCGCCGACAGCATGTCGCGCAGCTTCGCGGCGGGATCTCCGCAGAAGCTCGAACACGTGGACACCATCGCCGACAGCCTGGGCGCGCCGTACGCCCTGCCCTACAGCTTCGGCATCGCGCACCGATTCGTCGAGGAGATCGTCACGCTTCCGGATGACGCTTTCCAACGCGCGATGGGCCTGCTGTTCGCCGACATGAAGCTTGCCGTCGAACCGGCCGGCGCCGCCGCGACCGCCGCGCTGTGCGGGCCGCTGCGCGAGCGGCTGGCGGGCAAGCGCGTCGGCGTGATCGTGTGCGGGACCAACATCGATGTTGCGACGTTCGCGCGGCAGGCCTCGCCCGCCGGCCCCTGAGGAGATGTCTCGCTTCCGGCCCGGGCACGTCCCGCTGCGCGCGACGCGCGCCGTCGGCGGCGGCCCATACGACGCGCCTACCCGGATCCTCGGTATGGTTGCACTGGTCGGCGTCGGCGTTTTCGCAGTGGTCTGCGGCGCCGTCCAGTTCCTGCGCACCGACTACAACCCGCTCGGCATGCCGCTCAGCTTCTACGTGATCGGTCCGTACGGCCGCGTGGTGGAAGGCAGTTTTTTCGTGCTCGCGGTCGGGCTCGCGGCGCTGGGCGCCGGCTGGTACCGCGCGCTGGCGCGCGGCGCACGCAGCGCTGCGCCATTGTTGCTGTTCGTGGTCGCCGCGATCGCGTTGTGCATTACCGCGGTCGAGTTCACCGACATACCGGGCCAGCCGTCGACCCTGCACGGATACGTGCACGTGATCGCGGCGGTGGTTTCGTTCCTGTGCGTGACGGTGGCGATGCTGCTGCAGTCCTGGCGGTTCCGCCTCGATGCGTGCTGGCGCGACCGCTTTCGGTCCGCGATCGCGATCGCAGCCGTGGCCTTCGTCGCGCTGTGGATCGACGCCCTGGCGCGGCCAATCCCGCGCGGACTGGGTGAAAAGATCGTGATCGTGCTGATCCTGATCTGGCTCTGGCGCGCGGCATGGTGGCTCGTGCGGGCATCGCCGATCAAACCTCTGGCGCCACCGGCACCCCATCACGGTGCACCGCGGACGCCGTAGGGAAGCCCTGATCAATCCAGATTGTCGTCGCGATCGGCGCCGTGCAAAATCCGCAGTTCAGCGACGCGCCGCGGCCGGCGCGAACGGCGGCGCGGCGAGCCGCCGCGACTACACGGCACGGATCAAGCAGCCAGCCGTCGTTGTGCGAAACTCTCTCCCGCATGACGTCCGCGCGCGCGACCCCGGCTGAAGATTCACACGACCGCGTGCCGCTGCGGCAGGTGTTCGCGGTGTTCGTCGGCAACGGTCTCGAGTTTTACGACTTCGTGACCTACGCGTTCTTCGCGGTGTACCTCGGCCGTACCTTCTTTCCCTCCGAGCACCCGGGGCTGTCGCTGCTCGGCTCGCTGGCCACCTTCGGCGCCGGCTTCGTCACGCGCCCGGTCGGCGGACTGGTGCTCGGGCCGCTGGCCGACCGCATCGGCAGGAAACCGGTGATGGTGCTGACCTTCGCGCTGATGGGCATCGGCATGGCGGGCCTGTGCCTGACGCCGTCGCACGCGCAGATCGGCGTTGCCGCGCCAGTGCTGGTGCTGGTGTTCCGCCTGATCCAGGGCTTCGCGCTGGGCGGCGAAGTCGGGCCTTCGACGGCGTACATGGTCGAGGCGGCGCCGCCACTGCGCCGCGGGTTCTACGGCGCCATGCAGGCACTCACCCAGGACGGCGCGACGACCGTCGCCGGCATCGTCGGACTCGTGCTGGGCCTGACGCTTTCCGATCAGCAATTGCAGGATTGGGGCTGGCGCGTGGCGATGGGCCTTGGCGTCGTGATCATTCCGTTCGGGCTATGGCTGCGTGCAAGGCTGCCCGAAACCCTGCACGCGGCCGACCGCACCGTGCCGACCGGCCGCGGACCGCGTCGCGCCATCCGCCCGCACCTGCGCATCATCGTGTGCGGGCTCTTGATGATCGTCGGCCTGACGGTCGGCGGCTACAGCAACGACTACATGACGACCTACGCGCTTTCGAGCCTGCACATGACCAGCGCCATCGCGTTCGGCGCCACGATCGTCACCGGCGCCTTCAGCATGGCCGTCGACGCGTCCGGCGGGTGGCTGTCGGACCGCTTCGGCCGCAAGCCCGCGATGTTCGTACCGATGCTCCTGTTGCTGGTGCTGATCCTGCCGTGCTACTGGACGATCGACCGCTATCGAACCGCGGCCGTCCTGTACGGCGGCACCGCGGTGCTGTCGATCCTCGCCGGCCTCGGCGGCGCGCCGGTCTTCACCGTGATCACCGAGCAGGTGCCGACGCGCATGCGCTCCGGCACGATCGCGATCCTGTATGCCTTCACCATCGCGATCTTCGGCGGCACCACGCAATTCATGGAGACCTGGCTGATCCAGCGCACCGGCAGCCCGCTCGCGCCGGCGTTCTACTGGAGCGGCGCGGTGATCGTCAGCCTCATCGCGATCGCGACGGTTCGTGAATCGGCGCCAGCGAAGCTGGATGGGATTGCCCGACGCGCCCTGGAGTGAGCCAGCAATCCCAATCATGGAGTCAGCAACCGCTGTGGGAGCGGCGGGTCGCCGCGACGAACGTGACAGACCGCGACAGGGACAGCTTGCGGCGAAACCCGTCGCGGGCACCGCCCGCTCCCACAAAAGGCATGGGCATTTCGCAACCGCCGTGGAACCCGACGGAGCCATGATTGGAATTGCTGGTCGGTTAACATCGAGCTTGCACGTCATCGACGCGAGGCACAAACTATCCGCGCGATCGCGCGACATCGACAAGCGCCGATGCACCGCCGCAAGTCCAGGTCGCGCGGGCGCTCGCAACGGCATGAGGAATCGGATATGGCGAAGCAATTCGCGTCGGTTGGCGACACCGAGGAAAAACAGGCGACCTGTTCACAGCTCTCGGATCACTGCTGGGCGTATACGGCAGAGGGCGATCCCAATACCGGCGTCGTTTTCGGTGACGAGTCCGTCCTGATTTGCGATGTCCTGGCGACGCCATTCATGGCCAAACGCCTGATCGCCGAGATCCGGAACATCACGGACAAGCCCATCAAGTACGCGGTGCTGTCGCACTATCATGCGGTGCGCGTGCTCGGCGCGTCCGCGTACCGCGCGGAGGGCTTGCAAAGCATCATTGCAAGCCTGGGCACGTACGAGTTGATCAGGGAGCGCGGCCAGCAGGATCTCGAGTCCGAGCACGACAGGTTCCCGCGCCTGTTCCAGGATTTTGAATCGGTGCCCGGGCTGACGTGGCCCAACCTGGTGTTGCGCGGTTCCGAGGGCATTTCGCTGTGGATGGGGGAGGATCTGGAAGTCCGCGTCTATCACCCCGGCGCGGGCCACACGCGCGGCGACACGATCGTGTGGATCCCGTCCGAACGCGTGTTGTTCTCCGGAGACCTGGTCGAGTACAAATCGGCCTGCTATACCGGCGATGCGCAGCTCGCGGAATGGCCATCCACGCTCGACAAGCTTGCCGCCCTGAAGCCGGAGAAAGTTGTGCCCGGGCGTGGACCGGCGCTCGACTCGCCAGTAAAGGTCGCCGCCGGATTCGCGTATACGCGCGATTTCGTCACGACGTTGTTCGACTCGGCGCGCGAAGCGCACCAACGCGAACTGGCCCTCAAGGACGCCATGGCCTACATCCGCACGAAAATGGATCCGAAATTCGCGGACGTGGTGATTTACGAGCACTGCCTGCCGTTCGACGTCGTGCGCGCGATGGACGAAGCCGGCGGCCT
>JBOHYX010000260.1:0-4078 GCA_050738115.1 Rhodanobacteraceae bacterium | reverse complement strand
AGTACATCGAGCCCACCACGGCGTCGGTGAACGCCACCGTGCTGTCGCTGGGCGCGTTGAGCTTCAGTACCGGTTACAACACCCACGACTGGAGTGGCGTGCTGGAAGCGGTGACCCTGAACACCGGCGGCACCGTCAACCAGGTCTTGTGGAAGGACGGCTTTGACAAGAACCTGCCCAGCCCCGCAAGCATCATCGATACGAGCTATCACTCGGCCGCCGGCGCCGCTGGCCGCACAGATGTCTGGACCGACTCGTACACGGTATCCAGCGGAGTTGGCACGCTCACCCCATTCCAGTTCGACACCGCCAACGCGAATTCGCTGGACAGTACCGAAAACAGCGCCGGGCAAGGCCTGCAATCGCCGGCGCTTGCTGGAGCCAAGGATACCGTCGACCATCGCATCCTGTACCTGCTGGGCGACAACACCTACGAGCTGACTGGTCTGTATCGCACCCGGTCGAGCATTCTCGGCGCGATTCTCCGCTCGGAGCCGTTGTACGTGGCTGGCGCCACGGGCAACTATTTCGACAGTTGGCCGAACAACCCCGATGGCACGGTGGCGGCTGAAGCCGCGAGTGGCGCGCAGCACTTCGATGACTTCGTGACCCAGCAGGCCAAGCAACCCGGAATGGTATATGTAGGTGCCAACGACGGCATGCTGCACGCCTTCTACGCGCCGGTGCCCCAGTGCAGCAGTGGAGCGGTCGACCCGACCACCGGCAACTGTTCCAGCTACACATTCGGCACCGGCACCAACCCCGGCGTTGAAGCCTGGGCGTTCATCCCGCGCGCCGTGTACGCCAACCTCGGCAACCTCACCCTCGCCGCCAATTTCTCGTTCCGCCCGACCGTGGACGCGGCCCCGGTGCGGCGCGACGTGTTTTTCGCCAACAACTGGCATACCATCCTCGCGGGCGGCGTGGGTCTCGGCGGACGCGGAGTGTACGCGCTGGACGTCACCAATGCGGGTTCTTTTTCCGCGGCGAACGTGTTGTGGGAATTCGATTCGGACATGATCATTCCCGCCGGCTGCACATCGATCCGGGGCAGCGGTGCCGACAGCATCGGGTGTCGCGCGACCGACCTGGGGTACACGGTCTCGCAACCCAACATCGCCCGGCTCAACACCGGCAAATGGGCGGTGCTGGTGCCGAATGGCTATTTCCCGGACTGCAGTGCCGCCAACGGCGATATTCCGACCGCCGACACGGCCAGTTGCAATGTGGTCGCCCATCAGGCGCCGATCGATGCTTCCGGCAATCCGTATAGTGCGTTGTTCGTGCTGGACGCCGAGTCCGGGAAGGTGATCGCCGAACTGAAGACGCCCTCCGGCATTCCGGCCATCGACGGGTCGGGAACGGTGACCAGTTTCGGTCTCGCGACGCCCGTGATGGGCGATTACCAGGGTGACCAGGTGGATGACGTCGCGTTCGCAGGCGACGTCGAGGGCAATCTGTGGCGCTTCGACCTGTCCGATCCCAGCCCCGCCAACTGGACGGTGACGCTGGTGTACCAGGGTCTCTTCGTCACGGACGCGAGCGGGACCCATCAGGGCGTGCAGCCGATCACCACGATGCCGCGCCTGTTCCCAGATCCCGTGACCAACCGCTTCATGGTGGTGTTCGGTACCGGCAAATTCCTGGGCGTCGGCGACAACAGCAACGCCACGGCACAGGCGCTCATCGCGGTCCGCGACATCCCGGGGAAGACGTACGATCAGACGACCGGACTGACGCAGCAGTACCTGCACGAGAGCACGGCCGCTTCGGGTCCGTATGCAGGCTTGAGCCTGCGTTGCGTGACCGGCGGCGCGGGCGACACCTGTAGCACGGCGACACCCGTGACTACGGTGCCGGGATCCGGAACGGGGTCGGGAGGGTGGTACATCAACCTGTCCACGACCACCAGTGGTGGCACGATCAACGATGCCGGTGAACGTGTGGTGGTCAATCCGGGCGCGATCTTTGCCAGCAATACGGTGGTCTTCGAGACATTGATCACCGGCTCGCAAACCAGTGACGCATGCAATCCTGCCATGCAAGGCTCGATCCTGGCCCTGAGTGCGACCACGGGGGCGTCCGCGGGTGTGTCGGCGCTGGGCGGCGGCCAGATCGCGGGCGCGCGCATCACCAACGCCCGGACCAGCGGCAGCTTGCCACTGGTGTCGGCGCTGGGCGGCGGTCAGTCCTACATACCAGGATCATCGCTCGCGCCGAGCGGCAAGAGCCCGATGTCGATCGACGCACCAATCTGGCGGCGGCGCTCGTGGCAGGAAATCCAGCAGAATCAGTAACGGAACGGGACAGAATTCGGGACAGGGGCCATGAACATTCGAAGCAAACGCGGTTTCACCTTGATCGAGCTGATGATCGTGGTGGCGATCATCGCGATCCTCGCGGCCATCGCGGTGCCGTGGTGGGGGCGTTACACCTACCGCGCGCGCCGCACCGACGGACAAAAGATCCTGATGCACGTCGCGCAGGCCGAGGAACGCTATTACACGGACTACAACAACTATGTGACCGGCCCGGCGGTGGCGAGCTCGCTGGGATACGCCAGCGGCGCGATCACCAGCGAGAACGGCTACTACACGGTGACCGTGGCGTCCGCGGGTTCGGCGGCGGGGCAGGGGTACGTTGCCACCGCGGCGCCGGTCGCGGGGACTGCCCAAGCTGGCGATGCCTGCGGCCCGTTGAGCATCGACAACACCGGCCAGAAAAAGCCGTTGCCCACCAATGTCGCGGCCAATTCGAACGGTAGTTGCTGGTAGACGTCGGCGACGGCGCCTTGAGCTTCTGGTCGGCGCTGGCCGAGCTGTCTCCGAGACCCGTCACCAGCGTTGCCGGGCGCACAAGATGGCCAATGTGCTCAGCCGGCTGCCGAAGGCCGTGCAGTCCAAGGCCAGGCGCGAGCTGCAGCAGACCTGGATGGTTTTGGAAGGAGAGCCGAGAAGTTCAGCTGAGCCTTGAGGCAACAAGGAGCCGGCATGCACGCGCCGCAAGCGCTGATGCCGGCTCCGCCCATGGGCCCGAAAACGCGCCTACGCGAGGGATTTGGATCCGACCTTCTTCCGTTGGCGCGAGAGCAGCGCTATCCCGGCAAGACCGATACCGAACAGGATCAGGTTGCCAGGTTCCGGCACGCCCTTGGTTCCCGTTACCGTGAATCCGCCGGTATTGGGGGCCTCTTCGAGGCTGAATACAATATTCGCCCCGTTCATGAGACCGTTGAGGAAATTCACCGTGCCGGTGTTGGAATCCGTTACGGTGAAGCTGGTGCCCGCGCCTGCATACCCGGTCGTGTCGCCTGGGGTTGGCGTGCCGCAGGGATAGGGGGCCCCACCACTGAAATCGCACGCCGAACTGAACGCGCCATCTCCGTCGAAGCCGAAAATATCGCTGCCGCTAAGCGTGATGCCCCCGATGGTCGACCCGGTGTTGTTGATCACGCCTACGAGCTGATCCTCAACGCCGTCATAGGGGGCCGCGGTGGTTATCGTGATGCTGGCCGTGCCGCCTGCGTTGAGTGTGATGATGGTATTGCACCCGTCGGCGTGGCCGAGTTGCGGACACGGCGGATTTGCCGAAGGAGTAGCCCAAGCAAAGCCGGAGCACAGAAACATCGCGCCGGCCGCCACGATCGAAACCAGAGTTCTGATCTTCATACGCTGAGACCTCCCGAGTGATGGACTTGCAAACACCGGTGAGCAAAGCTCGTTATTCCCCGGCGCTGATGAACGCCCCTGTAGCACCTCGTTCGGCCTGTCCAAAAGCGTCCGTCGTGCCAAGCCTTGCCCTGGGCGGGTCTGCGGCTGATCGCGACCGTTATCAGACCGGAATTGTAAGCAAATCCGACACACGAATTGAGTCGTTGCAGGGAATACGGTTTGCAAACAGCGAGTTGCGCATTCCGCATCATTGTAAGCAAAGCCGACAAGTCGACGGCGATGCAAGGTCGCGTACGTGGCATGCCGGTGGCCCGATGAAAGCTTGATCCCCGCCGACTTCTCAAGCTGCCTTCAGGATGAAATCCACATGCACGGCGTCAAACGGAAACTCGACGCCGTGCTCGACG
>JBOHYX010000259.1:0-4095 GCA_050738115.1 Rhodanobacteraceae bacterium | reverse complement strand
AGCGCGTGATCGGTGGCGGAGAAACCGGGACCGGGGACCGGGGACCGGGGACCGGAAGGCATCAGCGCTTCTTGTTCTTGTCGATCGGCACCACCGAGCCACCGATCAGCGGCAACTGGCTGTCGCTTGCCGGCAGTTCGTGCTCGAGCCGGTCGAGTTCCTCGCGGAAATCGGCAACGTCCTGGAACGACCGATAGACCGACGCGTAACGCACGTAGCCGACGTGGTCGAGCTTGCGCAGTTCCGCCATCACCAGATCGCCGATCCGGCGCGAGGGCAGCTCGCGCTCGGTGCTGACGCGAAGCTGGCGCACCACCGCCCGCACCGCCGCCTCGATCCGTTCCTCGGTGACCGGACGCTTGTGCAGCGCGCGATCGAAACCGGTGCGCAGCTTGCGCGCGTCGAAAGCCTCGCGGCGACCGTCTTCCTTGATGATCGCGGGCAGCTTCAGCTCCACCGTTTCGATCGTGGAAAAACGCTCCCCGCAGGACGGGCACTCGCGCCGCCGGCGGATGGTCGAGCCTTCCTCCGAGACGCGCGAGTCGATCACGCGGGTATCGATGTTCTGGCAGAAGGGGCAGTGCATCAGAAGAACCGGGACTCGGGACTCGGGACTCGGGACTCGGGCAAAAGCGAGAAGCATCTGACCGGATCGACCGAGTCGGGCAAGCGAAACCTGCCGAAACGGTGCGAACCCGTGAACCCCGTGGCTCTTTCGAGTCCCGAGTCCCCATTCCCGATTCCCGATTCCTCAGCCATACACCGGGAACTTCGCGCATTGCGCATTGACGAGGCCCCGCACGTTCTCGAGCACCCGTTCTTCATTCGGCGCCTCCAGCACGTCGGCGACCCAGCCGGCGAGTTCGATGCAATCGCCTTCCATGTAGCCGCGCGTCGTGACCGCGGGTGTGCCGATGCGCAGCCCGGAGGTCACGAACGGCTTTTGCGGATCGTTCGGCACCGCGTTCTTGTTGACGGTGATGTGGGCTTTCCCGAGCGCGGCCTCGGCGTCCTTGCCCGTCAGCGGCTTGCCGATCAGGTCGACCAGGAACAGATGATCCTCGGTGCCGCCCGAGACGACCTTGTAGCCGCGATCCATCAGGGCCTTCGCCATCGCCTTGGCGTTCTTCAGCACCTGGCGTTGGTAATCCGTGAACGCCGGCGCCAGCGCCTCCTTGAACGCCACCGCCTTGGCGGCGATCACGTGCATCAACGGACCGCCCTGCAGCGCCGGGAATACGATCGACTGCAGCTTCTTCCTGATTTCGTCCGCGTGCGCGCCCATCGCCGCATCCTTGGCCAGGATCAGGCCCCCGCGCGGCCCGCGCAGGGTCTTGTGGGTGGTCGAGGTGACCACGTGCGCGTACGGCAGTGGCGAGGGATAGATGCCCGCGGCGATCAGTCCCGCCGGGTGCGCCATGTCCACGAACAGGTACGCGCCGACCTTGTCGGCGATCGCGCGGAACCGCTCCCAGTCCACCACCTGCGAGTACGCGCTGAAGCCCGCGACCACCATCTTCGGCTTGCTGTCGACGGCCAGCTTCTCGATCACGTCGTAATCGAGCAGGCCTTCGTCGTTGACGCCGTACTGGACCGCATTGAAAAGCTTGCCCGACAGGTTCGGCTTGGCGCCGTGGGTGAGATGTCCGCCATGCGCGAGTGCCATCCCCAGGATGGTGTCGCCCGGCTTCAGCAGCGCGAAATACACCGCCTGGTTCGCCTGCGACCCCGAGTGCGGCTGCACGTTCGCGTAATCGCAGTCGAACAGCAGCTTGGCCCGCTCGATCGCCAGCCGTTCGGCCACGTCCACGTACTGGCAGCCACCGTAATAGCGGTGCCCCGGATAGCCTTCGGCGTATTTGTTGGTCAATACGCTGCCCTGCGCTTCCAGCACCCGCGGACTCGCGTAGTTTTCGCTCGCGATCAGCTCGACGTGGTCTTCCTGGCGCTGACGCTCGTGCTGCATGGCCTCCGCCAGCTCGTCGTCGTAACCGGCAATCCGCATTTCGTGGCTGTACATCGCGATCCTCGGCAGGAAGTTGCCGACTTGGAATGTTAGCCCGTTCGGAGTGCTGGCGGCTGACGCGGCGGGCGAGACGCCGCGATCCGCGTGGCATTGGTCGCTCTGACACGCCATAATGAACGGTTCTCAATTGTTGCAGACCATGGATGGTCGCGGAGCATCTTCGCGCGTCTTGTCCTGGGGGTCGCCGCCGAGCGCAGCTCCGACAATCGCGCTCGCTGTAGGAGCGCGCCTCGCGCGCGACCCGCGGCGCGGGACGGGGCGGAAAAAGACAGGGATGTCGTATCGACGAATACCAGAGACACTCGATTCCGGCCTTCGCCGGAATGACCCCATTGACCGAATCCCGGCTTTCGCGGGGATAACGAGCAAAGAGAGATTCGCCCGTGCAATACATCTACACCATGATCAACGTGTCCAAGATCGTCCCGCCCAAGCGCGAGATCATCAAGGACATTTCACTGTCGTTCTTCCCCGGCGCGAAGATCGGCCTGCTGGGCCTGAACGGCGCCGGCAAGTCGACCGTGCTGCGCATCATGGCGGGCGTGGACACCGACTTCCACGGCGAGGCCCGCCCGCAACCCGGCATCGACGTCGGCTATCTCGCGCAGGAACCCGAGCTCGATCCCGACAAGACCGTGCGCGAATCGGTCGAGGAAGGCCTGTCGGAAATCCTCGACGCGCAGAAGCGCCTCGACGAGGTGTACGCGGCCTACGCCGAAGAAGACGCGGATTTCGATGCGCTCGCCGCCGAACAGCAGAAGCTCGAGAACATCCTCGCGGCCGGCGACGCGCACACGCTGGAGCGCCAGCTCGAAGTCGCGGCCGACGCGCTGCGCCTGCCGCCGTGGGACGCGAAGATCAATACGCTTTCGGGCGGCGAAAAGCGCCGGGTCGCGTTGTGCCGCCTGCTGCTGTCGAAACCCGACATGTTGCTTTTGGACGAACCGACCAACCATCTCGATGCCGAATCGGTGGAGTGGCTCGAAAACTTCCTGCACCAGTATCCGGGCACCGTGGTCGCGGTCACCCACGACCGCTACTTCCTCGACAACGCCGCCGAGTGGATCCTGGAGCTCGACCGCGGCCGCGGCATCCCTTGGAAGGGCAATTATTCGTCGTGGCTCGAGCAGAAAAACGAGCGCCTGAAGCAGGAAGCCTCCGGCGAGAAGGCGCGCCAGAAAGCCATCCAGAAGGAACTCGAGTGGGCGCGCCAATCCGCCAAGGGTCGCCAGTCGAAGGGCAAGGCGCGCCTCAATCGCCTGGAGGAACTGAACGCCGTCTCCTACCAGCAGCGCAACGAGACCAACGAGATCTTCATCCCGCCCGGCGAACGCCTCGGCAGCAACGTGATCGAATTCAAGCACGTGTCCAAGTCGTTCGGCGACAACTGCCTGATCGATGACCTTTCGTTCATCATGCCCGGCGGCGCGATCGTCGGCATCATCGGCCCGAACGGCGCCGGCAAATCCACGTTCATGAAAATGATCATGGGCAAGGAAAAACCGGATTCAGGCGAGATCGTCCTCGGCCAGACGGTGAAGCTCGCCTATGTCGACCAGTCCCGCGATGCGCTGAACCCGAAGAACAACGTATGGCAGGAAATCTCGGACGGCCTCGACATCCTCAAGATCGGCAACTTCGAAATCCAGTCGCGCGCCTATATCGGGCGCTTCAACTTCAAGGGCTCCGACCAGCAAAAGATCGTCGGCCAGCTTTCGGGCGGCGAGCGCGGGCGCCTGCACCTCGCAAAGACCCTGCTGCTGGGCGGCAACGTGCTGCTGCTGGACGAACCGTCGAACGACCTCGACGTGGAAACCTTGCGCGCGCTGGAAGACGCCCTGCTGGAATTTCCGGGTTGCGCGCTGGTGATTTCGCACGACCGCTGGTTCCTCGACCGCATCGCCACCCACATCATCGCCTTCGAAGGCGACTCGCACGTCGAATTCTTCCCCGGCAACTACCGCGAATACGAGGAAGACAAGAAACGCCGGCTCGGCGAGGAAGCCGCGCAGCCGCATCGGGTCAAGTACAAGAAGCTGGCTTGATAGCCGGGACTCGGGACTGGGGGC
>JBOHYX010000258.1:0-4119 GCA_050738115.1 Rhodanobacteraceae bacterium | reverse complement strand
GCAACGCATCATTCGCAACCACGTTGCGGAATGCGCACGCTATTGCGAAGCCTCGCTGGTCAGCGCGCACGCAGCCCACGAACGCGGCGATTTTGAAAACGAGTCGTTCTGGCGCGACTGCGCCGCGCGCTGGAGCGCCTTCGTCTTCGCGCTGGTGGGGGCGCCCCCATCACGACCGCACGCGTCACCTTCATGCAGTCCGTGACCGACTGCGAGCTGCGCATCGAGAACGCGCGCACGATTGCAGCCGAGCGCGACGCGCTGAAATTCAGGATTGACGAGGCACCCATCGCTGTCGTGACTGACCCCCTACCAGCCTACGGAAATCGTGTTCACGGATTCGTTTCTGCCGAGGTTCCGGAGGAATGGGTCGGTAAGCGCGTGCGCCTGGTGGTCGAGGACTGAGGCACGTGAACACGACGTTCCTGCTGATGGCCCAATTCAACAGCGTCACCTTGACGTTGCGCCAGGTCGCGGACTTGATCGACAAGGCGCCGCAGACGATCCGCAACCGGGTGTCGATGGGAAAGTTCCCGCGCCCTACCGAGGATGGCGTTTGGCACGTTCAGGACGTCGCGGATTACCTTGACCGTGACCGGAACGTGACACGCCGCATCGAAGCCGCATGACAGCTAGCGGTCGGTCCAGTCCATCATCGGCGCGACGCACAGCGTCCACGGGTTCAAGTTGTTGGCATCCAACGACATGCAGTGCTTCGCGAGCGAGGCCGGTTGTGCCGGTCCGGCATTTTCGCACGGCGCTTCAGGCGCCGCGCGCGAAGCGGCGATGCATCCGGCTGGCCAACGCGTCGAGCGTGAAGCCGAGGATGCCGATCAGGAGGATCACCGCCATGAGCTCGGAATACGCCAGGCGATCGCGCGTGTCCAGCACGAAGTAGCCAAGACCCGAGGTAACGCCCAGCATCTCGCACGGCACCAGCAGGATCCAGATGATGCCGATCGCGATCCGCACGCCGGTCAGGACGTTGCCGAGGATGCCCGGCAGCACGATCTTCAACAGCATTTCGCGACGCGTCGCCGAAAGGCTTGTCGCGAGCGCCAGCCAGCTTGGATCGAGCTGGCGCACGCCCGCCGCGGTATTGAGGACGATCGGCCACACCGCGGTGATCGCCAGCAGGAAATAGATGGGCGCATCACCGATGCCGAACAGCATCACCGCGATCGGCATCCACGACAGCGGGGAAATCATCCGGAGGAACTGGAACGCCCCGCGGGTGCCGGCATCGAACCGGCGTGACGATCCGACCGCGAGCCCCGTCGGGATACCCGCGGCGAGCGCCAGGGCAAGGCTGACGCCGACACGGCGCAGGCTCGCGATGATGTCGCGCGTCAATTCACCGTGGCGCAGCAGCTCGAACAGGCTGGCGAAAGCTGCCGTGGGCGCAAACAGGTGCGCCATCGGCATGCTGCGTTCCAGGACGTGCACGCCCAGCACCCATAGCGCCAACAATATCGCGAGTCCCGAGAGGCCCAGTCCGGCATGTACCAGCGCTTCGCCAACGTGCTGCGCGCGTCGATTGGCGGCACGCGCCGGCAACGCGCTGGCGATCGCCGGTGGCAGCGCGTTCACGCTTCCACCACTTCCTTGCGCTTGAAGTCCGCAGGTTGGTCGAACGCCTGCATGCCGCCCACGCGCGCGATCGCGCGGCGCACGAATCGGTCGTCCACCAGGTCGCGCGCCGCGAATGCCGGGTCCAGCGTTTTCAGGAAGGCGTTGCTGCCCTCGACCATGGTGTCGCGCAGCATGTCCACCAGCGTTTCCGTGTAGCTCGGGTACGGGTACGGCTGGAAGCCGATGCGCGGTTCGGCCCAATCGACGTGCCGGATGGCGCCCGCCTTGATGTATTCGGCACGGCGCGCCGCACTCGGAACCAGCGTTTGCGCCAGTACGGGATAGGTATGCGGCGTGAAATGCGCCGGATTGTCGCGGGCGAGGATGTGCGCGGTCTCGTCGCGATGCCCGCGCACCCACACCTGCGCCTCGACGATTCCGTTGACCACCTTCTGGGTCCACTCCGGCCGCTGCTCGATGTCCTTTTCGTGCATCTGCACGACGCAGCACGCGTGTTCCTTCCACACGTCGCCGGTGAACCGGAGGATCTTGCCGACCTTCATCAATTCGGCGGCACCGCAGAACGGTTCGGCCACGATGTAGCCGGAAATGCGGCCGGCCGCGAGCCCCGGCAGCATGTCCGAGGGCGCCATCACCACCAGCTTGACCTGCTTCGGACGGGGATTTCCGTGCTTGATGGGCTCGATGCCATGGTTGCGCAGCAGGAACTGCAGGACGACGTTGTGGATCGAGTACCAGAACGGAATCGCGAACGTCGTACCGCCGAGGTCGGTGATCTTGTCGACATGGTGGTTCACCGCCACGGTCACCGCCGATCCGTTGATGTGGTTCCAGGCGACGACCTTCGATGGCGCCTTGCTGCCGTAGCGCGCCCAGATCGTCATGGGCGAGAGCATGTGCACGACGTTGACATTGCCCGAGAGGAACGCTTCGACGATCTGGTCCCAGCCGCGGAACATGCGCGGTCGTTCGACCTTGAGCCCCTGCTTCTGGAACAGCCCCTGCTGACAGGCGATCAGCAGCGCGGTCGCGTCGGTGATCGGCAGGTAGCCGATCCGCACTGGCGCATCGGGCTCCGCCGCACGGGCCTCGTTGAAACGCGCGATCAACGGCAGCGCGCCCGCGGCGGTGAAGAGCGCGGACAGCTTGAGGAATTCGCGGCGCGAAAGCCCCTGCTCGATCTCGTGGTGCGCGTGGCTCACGGTTTTCCCCGATCGGCAGCTCAAGCGGCCAGCCGACACGCGCCGGCAATGCCCGAACGCGCCCGGCGCATCGAACGGACGATCTCGGTGCGGACGCGGGCAAGCTCGGCGCCGGCCTCGTCACGCGGATGCGGGAGCGTGATGCGCCAGTCGTCCATCAGGCGCGCGGGGCACCCACCGATCACGACGATGCGGTTGGCCACCACCAGCGCCTCGTCGATGTCGTGGGTGACCAGCACCGCGGCGGTGTGGTGTCGGCCCGTGACGTCGCGCAAGAGCGCCTGCATTTCACCGCGGGTGATTTCATCCAGTGCGCTGAAGGGCTCGTCCAGCAGCAGCAGTTCCGGCTGGCGCGCGATGGCCCGCGCCAGCGCGGCGCGCTGCTTCATGCCACCCGACAACGCCGCGGGATACGCGCGGCGTGCGTCTTTCAGTCCGACTTCGGCGATCGCGGCATCGACACGCGCGCGCTGTTCCGTGCGCGCGAGGCGCGGCTGGTGCCGAAAATCCAGGCCGAATGCAACGTTCTCCTCGAGGGTCAGCCACGGCAGCAGGCATGAATCCTGGAACACGAGGCTCAAGCGCGGGTGCGGTCCCGCCAGGACCCGGCCGTGCACGCGGACTTCTCCGCGATCGGGCGCCTGCAGGCCCGCCAGCACCCGCAGCAGCGAGCTCTTGCCGATGCCGCTCGGGCCCAATACAGCGACCGTTTCGCCCGCGTCGAGCATCAGCGAGAAACCGGCCAGTACCGGGTTGTCGGGCGCATCGTCACGGTGGTAACTGAGCGCAAGGCCACGGGCGTCGAGCAGCGCGCCGGACTCCGTTCGGGTGGCGGTTCCGGTCGCCGGTGCCTGCGGGGAGGATGACGTGGGCACGCGCGCGCTCCGCTCAGGCCGCCTGCGCCTGGGGCAACGCGGCTTCGAGGTCATGGATTTCCTTGCGCAGGTGCTTGAGCGCCGGTGTCACAATTGCGACGAACACCGCCTCGCGCAGGCGTCGCTGCACGGGGCTGCGCGCAAGGTAGCCGCGCGCGCCCGCGTGCAGCACGGCGGCGTTGGCCACTCGCAACGCGACTTCGGATGCCTCCGCACGCACGCGCAGGACTTCCAGCAAGGCCCGCTCGCCCGCGTCGACGCGGGCCGCGAGCGCCGCAATGCGCACGTTCAGCGCGTCAAGCCGAGCCCGCAGCGGCGCCTCCTGGTCGTGCAGGTAGCCGTTCGTTTCCGAGCGGGTCAGGTTGAATCGATGGATCGACGCGACGCAGCCCTCGGCCACGCCCAGGGCCATGCCCGCCTGGCCCAGCACGAACCCCGGCTTGATGCGC
>JBOHYX010000257.1:0-4124 GCA_050738115.1 Rhodanobacteraceae bacterium | reverse complement strand
ATATGACCTCGACCACGTGACGCTCAGTCCCAAACTCCAGAAGCACATCGAGTTTGCCTACTTCGATTCGGGCCATCCGATCTACATCAACCCGAACGCGCTGAAGGCGATGCACACGGTCCTGGACAAGTTCTACAGCAGCACGCTGAAGGCCGACGCCGGCGCGTACGGCGCCGCGAAATAGCCGCACCTGTCGCAGCAACGGGTACCTGGAGAGCGCCGGCCGGGCGCGCATTGCAGGCCGCCGGAACGGCGCACCCCGCCTGCCGGGGAATGCGCCGCCGCTTGAGTTAAGCTCACGCGATGGAAGCCATCACGCTCGCCAACCTGATCGACGGCAGGCTCGCGGCACCGGCCGGCGGTGTGTACCTCGACGTGTTCGAGCCGGCGACGGGCAAGGTGTACGCGCGATGTCCCGATTCCGACGCGCGCGACGTGGAAGCCGCGGTCGCGGCGGCGGGGCATGCCGCATCGGGGTGGGCCGCGTTGGACGCCGGCGAGCGGTCGCGGCACCTGCAGCGGCTGGCCGAAGCGGTGGAATCGCGGCTGGACGAACTCGCCCGCGACGAATCCCGCGACAACGGCAAGCCCGTGAAACTCGCGCGCAGGGTCGACATTCCGCGCGCGGTCGCGAACCTGCGCTTCTTTGCCGAAGCGATCACGCAGTGGCCGGGCGAATCGCACGCCGATGCGCGCGCGATCAATCTCACGCTGCGCCAGCCGCTCGGCGTGGTGGGCTGCATTTCGCCGTGGAACCTGCCGCTGTACCTGTTCACCTGGAAGATCGCGCCGGCACTCGCCGCCGGCAACGCGGTGGTGGCAAAGCCCTCCGAGATCACGCCGCTCACCGCGTTCCGGTTGGCGGAGCTCACGATCGAGTGCGGCTTCCCGCGGGGCGTGTTGAACATCGTGCACGGACTTGGACCGAAGGTTGGCCAGGCGATCGTCGAACACCCGCACGTCAAGGCGGTTTCGTTCACCGGCTCGACCCGCACCGGCACGTACGTCGCACAGGCGACGGCAAAGCAGTTCAAGAAGTCGTCGTTGGAAATGGGCGGCAAAAACCCGGCGATCGTGTTTGCCGATGCGGACCTTTCCGATGCGAATCTGGACACTATCGTGCGTTCGGGTTTTTCGAACCAGGGCGAAATCTGCCTGTGCGGCTCGCGCTTGCTGGTGCAGCGCTCGATCTACGAGAACTTCAAAGGACGGTATCTGGACAAGGTGAACGCGATCACGGTCGGCGATCCGAACGATGCCGCCAGCGACCTCGGCGCGCTGGTCTCCAAGCCGCACTTCGACAAGGTGACGGCGTGCATCGAGCGCGCACGTGCGGAAGGTGGCGAAGTGCTGACGGGCGGGAACGCGGTCACGGTACCGGGGCGCTGCGCCGACGGCTGGTTCATCGCGCCGACCGTGATCGAAGGACTGCCGCAGGATTGCGCGACCAACCGCGAGGAGATTTTCGGCCCGGTGGTGACGCTGATCCCGTTCGAGGACGACGACGATGCGGTCGTGATCGCAAATGGCACCGACTACGGGCTGGCCGCGTCGGTGTGGACGCGCGACCTCGACCGCGCGCACCGCGTCGCCGCACGCATCGACTTCGGGATCGTGTGGGTCAACTGCTGGATGCTGCGCGACCTGCGCACGCCGTTCGGCGGCGTCAAGCATTCCGGCATGGGGCGCGAAGGCGGCGTGGATGCGCTGCGATTTTTTACCGAGCCGAAGAATGTTTGCATTGCGCGGTAGGGCGGACACCGTCCGCCGATCATCCGCAACCCATTGGCGGGCAGTGCCCGCCCTACACAGGAAAACGAAATGCCGTCACCACAAGACCTGCTCGAAAACAACCGCCGCTGGACCGAAGCCGTCCGCGCCAGGGATCCGCAATTCTTCTCGCGGCTGTCGAAGCAGCAGACGCCCAAATACCTGTGGATCGGCTGCTCGGATTCGCGGGTACCCGCAAACCAGATCCTCGGCCTCGATCCCGGCGAGGTATTCGTGCACCGGAACATTTCCAACCTCGTGCTGCACTCGGACATGAACTGCCTGTCGGTGATGCAGTTCGCGGTGGACGTCCTCAAGGTGGAACACATCATGATCACCGGCCACTACGGGTGCGGCGGCGTCGGCGCGGCGCTGAAGGGCGACCGGTTGGGCCTGATCGACAACTGGCTGCGCTATATCGGCGAGACGCTGGAGCGCCACCAGGCGATCATCGACGCGACGCCGCCTGCGCGGCGCCACGACCGGCTCTGCGAACTCAACGTGATCGAACAGGTCGCCAACGCGTGCCACACCACCATCGTGCGCGACGCCTGGGACCGTGGCCAGCCACTCACCGTCCATGGCTGGTGCTACGGCTTGGCCAACGGGCGCATCCACGACCTCGGTGTCGACATCACCCGCTTCGAGGCACTGTCCGCGGCGTACACGGACGCGCTGGCGCACGTGAACAAGACCGCCGCATGAACGCTTCGATCGAAGGCGAAGCGTCGCCCGCTGCCGTGACGTAGCATCTTCCGTGGCGCCCGAGGTCGCGTGAACACCATGAAATGCCTGCGCGCGATCGGCCTCTCTACCCTGCTGTTCATCGGGCTTGTGGGCACCGTGCGCGCGCAACTCCCGTCGGTGTGGTACCAGGAGCAGCTCGACGCCATGAGCGAGTCCGACGCGATCATGAAACGCGCGAACGACCGCAAGGATCTCCTCGCGCAATACCAGGTCATGCGCCGCGCGTACGCGGCCGACGGCAAACCGGCGTTCCGGGCGATCTTCGGCCAATATCTTTCCTGGTACCAGACCTTCATCGGCGACTACAAGGATGCCGAGCTCAGCTTCTCGATCGCCCAGAAGGCGCTCCCGGACGACCGGCCGTCGCCGCTGACGCAGCCCGGCTGGCACCCGGTCCCCGCGCTGGACTACATTCCCGCGCTCGCAAAAAAGTATCGGGTGGTGATGGTGAACGAGGCGCACAACATCGCGCTGACGCGGACGCTCACCGTGCGCCTGCTGAAACCGCTGCGCGAGGAAGGGTTCAACGTATTCGCCGTCGAAACGCTTTACCACCAGGGAATTCCTGCACTGAACAAGCGCGGCTACCCGACGGCCGCCAGCGGGTTCTACATGCGCGAGCCCATCTACGCCGAAATGGTGCGTACCGCGCTCAAGCTGGGCTATCGGGTGGTCGCCTACGAGGCCGATGCCAACCACCACGGCGATGCGCGCGAGGCGCAGCAGGCCGAGAACCTCTGGAAGATCCTGAAGGACGATCCGACCGCCAGGCTGGTCGTCAATGCGGGCTATGCACACATCCAGAAGACCGGCAAGTTCCTCGGGGCGCAATCGATGGCCGAGCACTTCATCAAGGACTCGGGCATCGATCCGCTGTCGGTCGAGCAGACGATCCTGATTCCGCACCAGGACCGTGCACTGGATCATCCGGACTACGGCGCGATCATCGCCACCGTACACCCGACGCAGCCGATCGTGTTCGTCAACAAGGACGGCAAACCGTGGTCGCTCCGGCCCGGCTATGACGTCAGCGTGATCTTCCCCGAGGAGCACTTCGTGTACGGCCGCCCGACCTGGCTCGGCCTGTGGGGCGCGCGCGTGCCCTACACGATCAACGGCGACGTGTGCCAGCAGCACTGGCCGTGCATGATCGCCGCGCGCTATGCCGACGAAGCGCCCGACGCGATCCCCGCCGACCGGATGGTGCTCGATCCGGTGCCCCTGATGACCGTCGGCAGCATCACCGTAACCGGCAACAACAGCACGCCCATGGGCCAGTTGTACCTGCGTCCGGGCTACCGCTACCGCGTCACGGTCAGCGACGAAAACGGCAACCGGATCGGCAGCACGATGATCACGGTGTCCCGGCGATCGGGCGACCCGCCGGTGCTGACCGCGCTGCCGCACAATGCGCCCGGGCCGCCCTGTTCCACGCTCGCGACCGCCACCAACCCACCCTGTGGGAGCTATCCTGTACAGCCATGAGCGACACCATCCACGCCGAATCCGCGCCCGCGCCCGTCGGCGCCTACCCGCACGCGCGCCGCGTCGGCGACCTGCTGTTCCTGTCGGGCATCGGCCCGCGCGTCCGCGGCGACGACAGGATT
>JBOHYX010000256.1:0-4126 GCA_050738115.1 Rhodanobacteraceae bacterium | reverse complement strand
GTCGAGCACGGCCGTTGCGCAGAACACTGCGGCCGCCACGCCGAGCAGCGCCACGGCCCAACGCTTGCGGCGCCGGAGCGCTGCGCGTTTTTCGGCCTTGGCGCCAGATGCGGGGCGGGAATTGTCGAGGGTCGTGTCCATGGACTGTTTGGGCGATGGGCGTACGCTCGACGTCCAGCCGGAATCCGCGCTCAGCGGTGTCCACCGGTTGCTTGCAACACCTTGCCCGGATTCAGGATGCCCTTCGGGTCCAGCACCGACTTGATCCGGTGCATCAGGTTCATTTCCACCGCACTCTTGTAGCGCGGCAGGTCATCGCGCTTGAGCTGGCCGATGCCGTGCTCGGCGCTGATCGAGCCGCCGACGGCGTGCACGCGGTCGTGCACCAGCGCGTACACGTCGTCCTGGCGCGCGAGCAGATCCCCTTCCTTCCAGCCCGCGCCGGGCGCGACGTTGTAATGCAGATTCCCGTCGCCGAGATGTCCGAAGATCACGTGCTGGATCCCCGGGAATGCCTGCTGCAAGGCCGCGTTGGTGCCTTCCACGAATTCCGCCATCCGCGCGACCGGGATCGAGACGTCGTGCTTGATGCTCTTGCCGGTCTCTTTTTCCGCGAGCGGGATGCTCTCGCGCAGGTGCCACAGGTCGTGGCTTTGCTGGAGAGACTGCGCGATCACCGCGTCCTTGACGACGTCGGCTTCGATCGCGTTGCCGACCACGGCCTCGAAGCGTTCGCGCGCGTGGGCTTCCGATTCGCTGTCGGACAATTCCAGCAGCACGTACCAGGGCATGTCCGCGGACGGGCCGTCGAACGGCAGGCGCTGTTGCGGGAAGCATTGCGCGACGAGCTGCATGCAGTGGCCGGCGATGAGTTCGAACCCCGTGAGCGCATCACCGAAACCGGAGCGGGCGCGCCCCAGCATCGCGACAGCCGCCCCGATCGAACCGACCGCCAGCAACGCCGTGCAACGTGCCGCGGGCAGCGGATAGAGCTTCAGCACCGCCGCGGTGATGATGCCGAGCGTGCCTTCGCTGCCGATGAAGAGGTCGCGCAGGTCGTAACCGGTGTTGTCCTTGCGCAGCGCACGCAGGCCGTGCCAGATCGTGCCGTCGGCGATGACGACTTCGAGGCCCAGCGCGAGCGCGCGCATGCTGCCGTAGCGCAGCACCTGCGTACCTCCCGCGTTGGTTGCGAGATTGCCGCCGATCGTGCAACTGCCCTCGGCGGCGAGGCTCAACGGAAACAACCGGCCGGCGTCGTGCGCGGCCTGCTGCATGGTCTGGAGCAAGCAACCGGCCTCGACTTCCGTGCTGTCGTTGTCGGCGTCGATGCCGCGGACCCGGTTCAGTCGCCGCGTGGAAAGAATCACCGAACGGCCGCTGCCGTCGGGCGTGGCACCGCCGCACAGCCCGGTGTTGCCGCCCTGCGGCACGATCGGAGTGCCGGCATTCGCGCACAGGCGCACCACCGCCGCGACTTCGTCCGTCGTGCCCGGCCGCACCACGCACAGCGCGTGCCCGCGGTAGCGTTCGCGCCAATCGAACGAGTAGGGTTCCGCGTCGGCGCCGGTCAGGACGTGACTCGCGCCGACGGCGGCCCTCAAGCTGTCGAGGTGATCCATGATTCAGAAGCCCTTTTACATGATTGGCGCCAAGCCTCAGCCAAATACTTCGTCATTCCGGGTTCCGCCGCCGATGAAGCTGGCGGCGGCCCCGGAATGACGATGTTCAAGGAGACCATGTTCGGTCGCTGGCTGCCGTTGGAGCCCGATCGAGATCAAGTTTAGCGGCGGCGATCAAACCGCCGATTTGATCATCTCCGCCACGATCCCGTACGAATGCAGCCGCGCGGCGTGGTCGTACATGTTGCTGGTGACGATGAGCTCGTCGGCGCCGGTACGCGCGATGAAGGCTTCGATCTTTGCCGCCACGGCATCCGGCGTTCCGATCGCGGTGCACGACAACACGTGGTTCAACAATTCCTTCGCCTGCGGCGGCAGCGATTCGGCGTAGCCTTCGACGGGTGGCGGCAGGCGGCCCGGGTGGCCACTGCGCAGGCTCACGAACGATTGCTGCCACGACGTTGCGAGGAACCGCGCCTCGTCCTCGCTGTCGGCGGCAAACACGTTGAAACCCAGCATCACGTGCGGCTTGTCGAGAAACCGCGATGGGCGGAATTGGGCGCGGTACACCGCGATCGCGTCCATCAGCATCGCCGGCGCGAAGTGCGAGGCGAACGCGTAGGGCAGGCCGAGCACCGCGGCGAGCTGCGCGCCGAACAGGCTCGAGCCCAGGATCCAGATCGGTACGTCTTCGCCGGCGCCGGGTACCGCGCGCACCGGGCCGCGTCCCTCGAAGTAGTGCATCAGCTCGACCACGTCGCGCGGAAACACATCCGGATCGGAGTCGAGCGTGCGACGCAGCGCGCGCGATGTCGCCGTGTCCGAGCCCGGCGCGCGGCCAAGTCCCAAATCGATGCGGCCGGGGTACAGCGCAGCCAGCGTGCCGAATTGCTCGGCAATCACCAAGGGTGAGTGGTTCGGCAGCATGATGCCGCCGGCGCCCACGCGGATGCGCGAGGTTGCCCCGGCGACGTGCCCGATGAGGACCGCGGTCGCGGCGCTGGCGATGCCCGGCATGCCGTGGTGTTCGGCCATCCAGTAGCGGTTGTAGCCCCAGTCCTCCGCGTGGCGCGCGAGGTCGACCGTGTGCGCGAAGGATTCCGTGGCGCTGCCGCCTTCCGTGATGGGCGCGAGGTCGAGGATCGAGAAGGGTGTGGAAGGCTGCATGCGTGGTGCTCCGGCGATTCATGCGGCGATGTGGCCGCATCGTTCAAAGGGTCGATTGTAGACACGTGCGTCCACGCGTTGCTGCACTGTGGTCAAGAGCACGTCGACCCGCGTCGGTTCCGGATCCTTCGCGCTGTCCGCACAGATGTCCGCAAAGTGTCCGCGAAAGTGTCCGCGGACTGTCCTCGGACACTTTTCCCCAAGTCGGCCATCTGGCAACCGTTTGATTCATCGGGAAAAGCTCTCGCGGCGTCGATGGCACGCGCGATGCTAAACATGACGTGGGCCAGCAACGACGTTGCTGCTGCGGCTGCACACGGAGGTATGCGTGTTCGCGTATTACGTTGATCTCGCCTGGCGGAGCCTGAAGCGCACGCCGATCCTGTCGGCGCTGATGGTGCTCGCGATCGGCATCGGCATCGGCGCCAGCATGACCATGATCACCGTGCTGCACGTGATGAGTGGCGATCCGCTGCCGGGCTCGAGCGGAAAGTTGTTCGTGCCGATGCTGGATCCGTATTCGCTGGAGCACGCGAAAGCCAACGGTATTACCAGTACGCCGGACGGATTCACGTGGGTCGACGCGATGAACCTGTTGCGCGAGCATCGCGCGGATCGGCAGGCCGCAATGCAACAAGGCGGGGTCGCGATCCGTCCTGCGGTCGCCGACCTGCATCCTTTTTTCGAAAGCGGTGAATTCACGACTTCGGATTTCTTCGCGATGTTCGGTGCGCGCTTCCGGGCAGGGAGCGGCTGGACCGCGCAGCAGGATCGCGAACGCGCGCGCGTGGTGGTGCTGAACACCGAACTCGACCGCAAACTGTTCGGCAATGCGACGGGAATCGGCCAGACCGTGAGGCTCGACAACACGGAGTTTCGCGTGGTCGGTGTGCTCGACGATTGGCATCCGCAACCGCGGTTCTACGGCCAGCCGGGATACCGCATCTTCGGCGACGCCGACCAGTTCTTCCTGCCGATCCAGACTGCGCTCGAGTTGAAGTTCTCGTTCAGTGGACATTTTTCGTGCTGGGGTGACAGCAGCGGCTCACGTACCAGCGATCAATGCACCTGGTTGCAGTATTGGGTTGAACTCGACAGTCCGGCAAGGGTGTCGGCGTACAAGCGATACCTCGCCAATTACTGGCGCGACCAGCAGGCGCACGGCCGCTTTCCGCGCAAGAATTCACCGCCACACCTGTACGGGATGATGACGTGGCTCACCCACTGGAACGTGATTCCCGCGAACCTGTCGATGCAGATGTGGCTCGCGGTCGGGTTCCTGATCGTGTGCATGCTGAGCGTGGTCGCGCTGCTGCTGGCCAAGTTCCTGCGTCGCA
>JBOHYX010000255.1:0-4141 GCA_050738115.1 Rhodanobacteraceae bacterium | reverse complement strand
CCTTGGAGACGTGCGTTGCGTGCTCCACGCTTCGGCGCCGGTCGGATCGGCGCCGACCGCGAGGTCGGCGTACAGCCCGATGCCCATTGCGCACTCGTGCGCAATCGCGTTGACCCGGTCGAGCTGCAGCGCCGCCTGCCACTGCAGGTATTCGCGGTACTCGATGGGTTCGACGTGCGCTGCCGCAAACTCGGCTACCCCGGCCGAATCGGGGTCGGCAAGCCCGTTCGGCCAGTTGCGCCAGTCCATGTCGCGCTGCGTGGCAGCCAGCGCATGGAACGTCGCGAACCGGCGCAGGTCGGACCCGCGTTCGGCCTGGAAACGCCGGAACGCGCGTGCGCGCGGATCGCCGTCCGCGGCCAGGCACGACGTGCGGAACGCCCGATAGAGCATTGACAGGATCGGCCACTTGAGCGCCGCCACCGCGGCATAGTCGACGAGACGCGCCGTGCGCGCCGCGGCGAGGCGCGACTGGAACCCGCTGCTTGCGACGTGCCGGCGCGCGGCCGCGCAACGGGCGAGATCGTCGATCGCCTCGACGTCGAGGTAAAGGGGATTGATGAAGCGCCGGCTGCTCGGGGAGTAGGGGCTTGCGTGGTTGGGTCGCTCGGGGAACAGTGCGTGCAGCGGATTGATCCCGACCGCCGCCGCGCCCAGGGCCGCCGCGCCCCGCATCAGCTCGGCAAGGTCGGTGAAATCGCCGATGCCCCAGTTGCGCGGCGAGCGCAACCCGTAGAGCTGCACCGCGATGCCCCAGCGGCGGCCATCGCCGGCGAGCGCGGCGGGCTGGAATGCGGGTTCGATCGCGGCTGCCGCGGGCCGGTTGCGTGCGTCCAGGCGCGCCAGCGCGGCACGCATGGCGTCCGCGTCATTGCACGGATAGCCCATCGCTCCCAGCAGCGCACGTTGGGTCGTGCCGGCCACGGCGTGGTATTCGCCCCACGTGTCCACGTAGCCCGGCTCCATGCCCACGCGTCTGGCGAGTTCATCCACCAGGGCGGCGTTCATGCAAGGCTCCAGATCACGCTCCACGCGGGCAGGTCCGTGACATGTTCGGAGGCCGGGCCATCGGGATGCGCGTACAGCCGCCGGCCCGACAGGTGCCAGTCGAGCCCGCTTGCAGGCACGGCAGTCGGATTGGCGGCGAGCTGCAGCCGCGCGTCGTCCGCGAGCGTCCATTCGACGAACACGGCGCGCGCGTGCGCGACCCGGAAACGGCCACCGTGCAGGGTTTCGGCGAGGCGCGGCACGATTTCGCAGCGGCGAATGTCGAGCAGTGTCCGCACGAGCCCGAGATGGTGCTGGCCGGGGTGCGTTGTGGGTTCGCGCCAGTCGAGCCGTGATGCGACGAACGTGTCCCCGGCGTTCGGATCCGGGATGCGTTCGCGCGCCATCGGGTTGGCGAAGACCGCGAACTTCGAGAACTCGCGGCGGCGGCCCTCGCGCACCGCATCGGAGAGTTCGCCCGTGTAGTCGCAGAAGAACAGCCAGGGTCCGGTCGAACCCCATTCCTCGCCCATGAAGAGCAACGGAACCGCGGGGGCCAGCAGCAGGATCGCGGTCAGGGCCTCGACCGCCTGCGCGTCGGCAAGCGCTGCAAGGCGTTCGCCGAACGCGCGATTTCCGGTCTGGTCATGGTTCTGCAGGAAGTTGACGAAGGCCAGTGGCGGCAGCGCCGCGCTCGGCTCGCCGCGCGCGCGGTCGCGCCAGCCCGAGCGTTCGCCCTGGTACACGAAGCCTTCGGCCAGCGCGCGCGCGAACGCGGTCACGGGTTGCGGATAGTCGACGTAGTAGCCGTTGGCTTCGCCGGTCGCGAGCCGATGCGCTGCGTGGTGGAAGTCGTCGTTCCATTGCGCCGTGTAGTGCCGGGGCGTCCCCGTGTCGCGCGCATGCTCCACACCGGCATTCCGGCGGAGGTCCTCCGCTTCGTCATTCCGGCGAAGGCCGGAATCCAGATTTACCCGTTCGCGCGAAATGTTCGACTGGACCCCGGCCTTCGCCGGGGCGACGGCATTTTGGCCCTTGCGGCGCAGGTAATGCGCCGCGTTGTCGTCGTTTTCCAGGACCAGGTGGACGTGGCGGTCGCTGACATGGGCACGCACGGCTTGCGCGAGTTCGTCGAGGATGTGTGGGCGGGACGCGTCGCGAATCTGGTCGACCGCGTCGAGCCGCAGTCCGTCGAAGCGGTATTCACCGAGCCAGTACAGGGCGTTGTGGATGAAGAAATCACGCACCTCCCGGCCGCTGAAGTCGATCGCCGCGCCCCACGGCGTGTGTTCGCGACCGGTGAAAAACTGCGGCGCATATTTGTGCAGATGGTTCCCGCTCGGACCGAAGTGGTTGTAGACGACGTCAAGGAACATCATGAGTCCGCGCGCGTGCGCGGCATCGATCAGGGCTTTCAGTGATTCCGGGCGACCGTACGCCGCATCCGGCGCGAACGGCAGCACGCCGTCGTAACCCCAGTTGCGGCGCCCTTCGAAATCGGCGAGCGGCATAAGCTCCACCGCGGTGACGCCGAGGCCAGCCAGGTGATCGAGCTTGCGCCGCGCGCCTTCGTAGTCGCCGCCGTCCGAAAACGCGCCAACGTGCGCCTCGTAAAGCACGGTTTCCCGCCACGGCCGCCCGTGCCAATCGGGATGCTGCCATGCGTAGGCACCTGGATCGATGACTTCGCTCGCGGCATGCACGTCCTCGGGCTGGAAGCGCGAAGCCGGATCGGGAACCCGGGTGCCATCGTCGAGCCGGTAGCCGTAGCGCGTCCCCGCGCGCGCCGCATCCGTCGTCAACGCGAACCAGCCATGCGCGTCGCGCGTCATCGCCAGTTCGTGTTCGCCGCCATCCAGCTCGATGACCAGTCGCACGGCGTTTTGCGCCGGCGCCCACAGCCGGAAGCGCACGCCTTCTTCGCATACCTGTGCGCCGAAGGGCATGGTGTGGGCGAAGCGCATGGTCGTCACCCGGGCAAAACCCTCTCGCCCGCAAAACGGCCGCGGGGGAGAGGGCTTGTTCTTGCCGGCGGTTGAAAGATGCGCGGGAATTCCGGCTGTCGGGAACGTTCTCATCTGCACCTACACCTCCACCGCCAGGTGGAACAACACCACCGCGCGACCCGCGAGCCGATAGACCTCGTCGAATTCGTGCAGCGCGGAATCGGGCCGGCGACCGGCGCCCAGCAGTTCGACCCAGCCCGAACCGAACGGCAGTCCCGGCAACCTGAAGTCGATCGCATCCGGGTGCGCGTTCAGGAGCAGCAGCAGGATTTCGTCCGGGGGCGGCGTGCGCGCGGCTGGGTCGGCGCGGCCGTTCAACATCAGGCCGACGCAGCGTGCCTCCGGATCGCTCCAGTGCTCGGTGGTCATTTCACCGCCGCCAGGCGCGCACCAGGTGATGTCCTTGACGCCCGCATCGTCGCGCGCCGAACCGTGCAGGAAACGCGGCCAGCGCAGCGCCGGGTTCCGGCGGCGCAGCATCAGCAGGCGTTGCACGAACCGGATGTCACCGTCGGCGTCGTCGTCGATGGCTTGCCAGTCGAGCCAACTGATTTCGTTGTCCTGCGCGTAGGCGTTGTTGTTGCCGTGCTGGGTGCGGCCGAATTCATCTCCCGCCACGAGCATCGGCGTGCCCTGCGACAGCAGCAGCGTCGCCAGCAGGTTGCGGCGCTGGCGGCGGCGCAAAGCGATGATCTCCGGATCGTCCGTCGCGCCTTCCGCACCGTAGTTGCCGCTCACGTTGTCGTCGCGCCCATCGCGTCCGTCCTCGCCGTTGGCTTCGTTGTGTTTGTGCTCGTAGGAGACAAGATCCTGCAGCGTGAAGCCGTCGTGTGCCGTGATGAAATTGACGCTGGCCCGCGGACGCCGCCCCTCGTGATCGAAGAGATCCGCCGAACCGGTGACGCGTGTGGCGAGTTCCGGCAGCGCGCCGGCATCGCCGCGCCAGAAGCGGCGCGCCGTATCGCGATAGCGGTCGTTCCATTCCGACCAGCCGGCGCCGAAACGGCCGAGCTGGTAGCCGCCGAGGCCGAGATCCCACGGTTCCGCGATCAGCTTGGTGCGCGCCAGCAGCGGATCCTGGCGCAGGGTGTCGAAGAAGCTGCAATGCGGATCGAAGCCCTGCGGTCGTCGTCCGAGCGTGCTTGCAA
>JBOHYX010000254.1:0-4155 GCA_050738115.1 Rhodanobacteraceae bacterium | reverse complement strand
GCATCCGCTCCAGGTTCTCCTGGTCGATTTCCGGCTGGCCGTGTTGCTCGGTGACGGTCGCCACCCGCGACAGCGGGAACACGTGCCCATGGCCGTCGCTGATCGGCAGCGCCTCGAGTTGCTGGATTTCGGCGCGCTGGCCCGGCGGCACCCATACCCGCACCGCAACCATCTTCGGACCCTGCGGCCGTCATCCATTGTGCGGCCAGGATTGGCACGATGATGAAGGTGAGCAGGTACGAGATCACCAAGGCGCTCGCCATCGCCCGGCCACCCGCGCCAAGCGGGTGATCAGGTTGCCGATGTCGAGGCTCAATCCGTCGTTGAAGGCGATCGTGCTGCCGGGCGGGTTCGTGCCGGTTGGATAGTCCCGCGAATAATTCACCTGCGGGTCGGGCAGCAAGCTCGCTGCGTAAGCCTGCGCGTGCGCCACGCCCACCCGTCGCGCTGGACCTTCAGTTGCGGATTGTTGGCCACCGCCAGCATCGCGACTTCCGTGACGTCGAGGCCGTTGGCCGGATCGAACCGGTGCGCGCGCAGCTACGGTGTCGGCATCGATGCCGCCGATACGGTGATGTCATCGACCCGCTGCGGACCGCGCCCGTTGTCGAGCGGCAACGGGTGGAAGGTCACGCAGCCGGCCAACAGCGTCGCGAGGGCGAAGCACAGTGCCTGGGCTGGAAGACGAACGCGAGGCATCCCGTCAGGTTATGGCGCGATGCTTTGCAAACGTTTTGTCTGGCTCCGGTGGCGCGCGCGGCAGGCGACCACGCGATTTGAACAATTCGTGGCGTAGGCTCGCGCCATCGACGCAGTCGCGAGGCGGAGGCTGCATGGCCGGACGGTGATGTTCGCGTGGACATTGCTGTTGCGGGGGGGCTTGCTGGCGGCCCTTGGCGCGCTGGTGTCGGGCGAAGCGTGGGCTGCGTGCCCGCCGCCGGCGACGATGGCTAAGGAGCGCTGGGCCGGCGAGGCCGAGTGGACCGCGATCCAGCAGGTCGGCCTGCGCTATGGCGCGATCCGGATCAGGGTGGACAACGTTTACGATCTTGCTGCTCCGCGCGAGGACGTGTGGTATACGCGCGCCGCCAATTTTCTGCACGTGCGTACCCGCAAGTGGGTAGTCGATCATCTGCTTCTGATCCAATCCGGCGAGCCGGTGAATGCGCTGCAGGTCTACGAGACCATCCGCCGCCTGCGCGCCCAGACGTTTTTCCGCGCGGCGAACATCGTTCCGCTGGCCTGCACCCATGGCAGCGTGACCATGCAGGTCGTGGTGCGCGATGCCTGGACCCTGAACCCCGACGTGCGTTATGCGCACGCCGGCGGCGCGACCCAGTGGCGTCTCGAGCTGGATGACGACAACTTCCTCGGCACCGGCCGCAAGCTCCTGATCGGCCATCAACAGACCCTGCAACGGAGCTTCAACGAGCTCGAATACGTGACGCCGACGTTGGCAAACAGCGACTGGACGATGACGGCGCTGTACGAGGATCTTTCCGATGGCAAGCTGGCGTCCATGGCTCTGTCCAAGCCGTTTCTGCTCGACACCACCCCGTGGGGCGCGGACGTGTCGATGCTGGATCAGCATCTGGACCTCGATTTCTACACCGACGGTGTGCAGGCCTGGTTGATGGCGCAGCACGAGCAGCAGTTCCAGGCCGACTGGCAGAAGTTGCTCGACTTCGATCGCGAGACCGCGATCCGGGTGGGTCTCGCGGTGGACTACGAGCACTACATCTACGGTGCTCCGGTGCCGGTGAGTCCGGGTGTGCTGGCGCCACCCGTCGGGTACCCGCGCACGCTGGCTGGCGTCGGGCCGATCGTGAGCGTGTACCAGGATCGTTTCGCAAGTTTTCGGAACATCCAGGAAATCGGACGCGTCGAGGACTACAACCTTGGCTGGGACGTGACTGCGCAGATGTTGTATGACGCCACGGCGCTGGGAGCGACGGCGAACGGGCCGGACGTCGCGGTGACCGCAAGGAAGGGCTTCGAGCCATTGCGGAAGTGGCTGGTGCTTGCCGACGGCTCGGTGTCCGCGCGCCGCGCCGGTGGTATCTGGCGCAACGAGGCCCTCAGCGCCGAAGCCACGGCCTACGGGCAGCCGTTGCGCTGGCAGACCCTCGTGTTCCACGTCGATTACGCGTCGCTGCTGCACCCCGATCCCGAGAACCGCCTGTACGTCGGCGGCTTCCAAGCGCTGCGCGGCTATCCGAATTTCTTCGCGACCGGCACCCGGCGCGTGCGCATGACCATCGCCGACCGCATCGTCACGCCGATGGTGTGGTTCCACACCTTCCAGGTCGGCTTCGTGGTGTTCAACGACGATGCCATCGTCGACCGGCCGGCGCGCCAAGGTTGGAGTCCGTGGTACTCGAGCGTGGGCGGTGGGCTGCGGTTCGGCAACCTGCGCGGCTCCTTCGCGCAAATCCTGTATCTGGAAGTGGCCGATCCGTTGCGTTCGGGCCCCGGCGTGGTGGCGGGGCGCCCGGAAATCGTGGCAGGTAACGTGCTGAGCTTTTGATGGGTCGGACGGCCCGGATTACCGTTCGGGCAGGCGCTTGCGCAAGCTGTACAACGCGTCCAGCGCCTCGCGTGGCGTAAGCGTGTCGGGATCGAGCTTGCGCAGGTCGTCGGCAAGTTCGACGAGGCGCGGATCGGCACGCGGCGCGGCGAACAGGTCGGACTGCGGCGATACCGGAGCCGCGGCCGGTGAATGGCCCACACCGGCGCCCGCGTGCGCGGTCTGCTCGAGCGCCGCGAGCGTTTTCCTCGCGTCAGCGATCACCGATTTGGGCAGACCCGCCAGGGCCGCGACCTGCAGGCCGAAGCTGCGGTTGGCCGGGCCTTCCTTGACCGCGTGCATGAAGACGAGCTGGTCGCCCTCTTTCGCATCGCGGTACTCGACCGCGTCGAGGTGCACGTTGGCGATCGTATCGAACTGCGCCGCCAGTTCGGTCAGCTCGAAGTAATGCGTCGCGAACAGCGTGAACGCGCGGTTGACGGTGGCGAGGTGCACGGCCGCCGCGCGGGCCAGCGCCAGGCCGTCGTAAGTGCTGGTGCCGCGCCCGACCTCGTCCATCAGCACCAGCGAATGGGCCGTGGCGTTGTGGAGGATGTTGGCGGTCTCGCTCATCTCGACCATGAAGGTCGATTGTCCGCGCGCGAGGTCGTCGCCCGCGCCGATGCGGGTGAAAATCCGGTCGATCGGACCGATCCGCGCTGCTGCGGCCGGTACGTAGCTGCCGATGTGGGCAAGCAACACGACCAGGGCGCTCTGGCGCATGTAGGTGCTCTTGCCGCCCATGTTGGGGCCGGTGATCACCAGCATCCGGCGCGCATCATCGAGCTTGAGGTCGTTCGGCTCGAAGGGTTCGTCGCGCGCCTGTTCGACGACCGGATGGCGACCGCGTTCGATCACGATGCACGGTTCGTCGACCAATTCCGGGCAGGTCCAGTCCAGCGCTTTCGCGCGCTCGGCCAGGCCCGCCAGCACGTCGAGTTCGGCGAGCGCCTCGGCGGCCTGTTTCAGCGCCGCGAGTTTTTCGATCAGTGCGTCGAGCACGCCGTCGTACAGCGCGCGTTCGCGCATCAGTGCGCGTTCTTTCGCCGACAGCACCTTGTCCTCGAACGCCTTCAATTCCTCGGTGATGTAGCGCTCGGCATTCTTGGTGGTCTGGCGGCGCGTGTAATGCGCGGGCGCCTTGTCGGCCTGGGCCTTGCCGAACTCGATGTAATAGCCGTGCACGCGGTTGTAGCCGACCTTCAGCGTGGTGATGCCGGTGACGGCGCGCTCGCGCGCCTCCAGTTCGACCAGGTATTGGTCGGCATGGTTGGAGAGCTGCCGCAGCTCGTCGAGTTCCGCGTCGTAACCCTCGGCGATCGCGCCGCCCTCGCGCAACAGCGCGGGCGGACGCTCGACGATTGCGTTTTGCAGCATAAGCACCGTGTCGGAGTGTTCGCCGATGCGTTCGATGAGTTCGCGCAACAGCGGCGAGTCGAGCGCGGCGAGCATTTCACGAAACTCCGGCGCTGCCGCGAGGCCATCGCGCAACGTCGCGAGGTCACGGGGGCGTGCCGAGCGCAGCGCGACGCGCGCGAGGATGCGCTCCAGATCGCCGATCGCGCGCAGCTTTTCGCGTGGGACGCCGA
>JBOHYX010000253.1:0-4172 GCA_050738115.1 Rhodanobacteraceae bacterium | reverse complement strand
GCACCAGCATGCGCAAGTTCCTGAAGACGGTCGGCGTCACGTCCCAGCAACAGCTCGAGAAGGCGGTCAAGGACGCCATCGCGCACGGCAAGCTCAAGGGCACCGAGGAAATCCCGGTGAGGATCGAGCTCACCTCCGACGTGCTGACAAAACCGTTTGTGGTGGACGGTACGCTCAAGCTCGCCTGAGCCAGCGCCTACGGGCCTGCGAACGGCTCGACGCGAACCCGCTTGCCCGGGTTCACGTGCGCCCGATCGCCGGGCAGCACGATGACGCGGACCCTTGCCGCCGCCAGCGACAGCGCGTGGGCAGCCGGCTCTGCCTCCGCCGGTGCCATCATCAAGTCAGGCCGGCAAACGGCTCCACCTGCACCATCTCGCCCGGTTCCACGGGCCCGCGGTCTTCGGGCAGCACGATGAAGCAGTTGGCGAGGCTCATCGAACGCAGGATGCCCGACCCCTGTGGCGCTGCCGAGCGCACCGTCAGCTCGCCGTCGTCGCCCATCTCGAGGCGGCCGCGCTGGAATTCACGGCGATTGCTGCCTTTCTTCAGGCGCTCGCCGGCGCGCGCCATAAGCGTCAGCGACAGCCGCGGTTCGGCGCCCGCGAGGTGGTCCAGCGCCGGCTGCACCACTTGGTAGAAAGTTACCATGGCCGACACCGGGTTGCCCGGCAGGCCGAAAAACGCCGCACCCGCGCGCAACCGGCCAAACGCGATCGGTTTGCCGGGTTTCATGTTGATCTTCCAGAAGCCGACCTCGCCGACTTCGGCAAGCACGTCGCGTACGAAATCCGCCGCGCCGACCGACACGCCTCCACTCGTCAGCACCACGTCGGCGTCCGCGCCGGCGCGCTCGAACGCCTCGCGCAGGGCTTCGGGCGAATCCCGCACCACCCCCAGGTCCATCACTTCGGCGCCGAAGCGCGTCAGCATCCCGTACAGCGTGTACCGGTTGCTGTCGTAGATGTCGCCCTCGCCGAGCGGCTCGCCCAGCGAGCGCAACTCGTCGCCGGTCGAAAAGAACGCCACCCGCAGCCGCCGTCGGACCTGCACCTCCACGATCCCCAGCGAGGCAATCAATCCGAGATCGGACGCGCGGATGCGCCGCCCCGCGGTGAGGACCGTTGCGCCCACCGCCAGATCCTCGCCGGCCAGCCGCACGTGCTGTCCGACCCGGTGACCGGTACCAATCCGTACCCCGTCATCGCGCTCCCGGGTTACGTCCTCCTGGATTACCACGGTGTCCGTATCGCGCGGCATCACCGCCCCGGTCATGATCCGCACGCACTCGCCACCGCCCACTTCCCCCGCGAACGGATGCCCGGCAAATGACTGGCCGATCACCCGCAGAATCGCGTGCCCGGTCGAGGGCAAGTCCATCCCCCGCACCGCATATCCGTCCATCGCCGAGTTGGTGTGTGCGGGTACCGCGACGCCCGACACCACGTCCGCGCCCAGCACCCGTCCGAGTGCCTCGCGCACCGCCACGCGTTCCAGGGTCGCCACCGGCGTGAGCTGCCCGAGGATGCGCGCGCGCGCCTGCTCCAGCGACAGCGCCGACGCCGCGTGTCCGGCACCGCTCGACGCCTTGGCCTTCATTGGCATTGCCATGACCTGTTCGCCTCTTTTTCGACCACGCCGGCAAGCATCGCGCACCTGGCGGCATCCTTCAATGCGGGGCGTCAGCGTTTACCCGCGGCGGATGACAAGCGCGCCCCGCGTGATGCGTTACGCGGCAGACTTCCTTTGCAGTTTGGCGAACACTTCGTCCCAGTCGTCGCCCTGGACGATCGGCTTGAAGCCCGCCTTGGTACGCCGGCCGACCCGGACCCGCCGTCGCATCGTGCGCGCGGACAGGCCGTCGGCCAGCGCCTTGCGTGCCAGGTATTTCGCACGTGCCCGTGACTGATAGTCCGTAAAGGTCACGCGGCCCGCGGGCAACAGGGATTCCATCTCGATCTCGGCCTCCGCCGCGTCGGCGGCGGCCTCGTCCATGGACGCCTGGATCCGCTTGCGTTCCTCCGGGGTCGGCGCATTCGCGTCGATCTCATAACCCGCACCGTTGCCGAGGAGGGCCCGCAGCCTGGTCAAAATCTCGCGCTGTTCCATGATCGTTGCCTCTTCCAGATTTTTCGCGTTTGTCCGCGACACAAGATGCGGCCTCGCAGGCGGAAAGCCAACGGCGCGCGGCGCCAGCGCCGCCATTCACAACGCGATGACGCGCGACGCGATAAATCAGCAACAGCGGTTCGACCACTGCGATGGTTTGCGCCGCGCGCACACGCAGCGCCGGCAGACCGATGCTGCCCCCATCGGAGATAAAAAGTGAAAAATTTGCTACCTGCAACGTGCGGCCTCGTGGCCGCGATCGCACTGGCCCTTTGTGCCACGCCGGCACTGGCGAAGGACCACAACCCGAAATCCGGAAACGACCACGCAGCCGCGCAGGCGACGGTCAAGTCGCAGCAGTCGGTGACGCAGGGCTCGGTGACGGTGGACGGCAGGTCCATTCCGTACAAGGCGATCGCCGGCGTGATGGTCGTCAAGGACAGCAAGGGCAAGCCGTACGTGGACATGTCCTACGTCGCCTACGTCAAGAGCGGCGTCCACGACGAGACGAAGCGGCCCATCACGTTTTTCTACAACGGCGGACCGGGCTCGTCGACGGTGTGGCTGCACATGCTCGCGTACGGTCCGAAAATGGCGGTCACCGGCAACGGCACGCAGACGCCGTTAGCGCCGTACAAGCTGGTCAACAACGACGACAGCCTGCTCAACGTCACCGACGAAGTGTTCATCGACGCGCCGGGAACGGGTTTCGGCAAGATCATCACCAAGAAGATGGGCGGCGTCGGTACGCCCAAGATGGTGTACGGCACGGACGCGGACGCCCAGACTTTTGCACGGTTCATCCAGCAGTACATCACCGTGAACAACCGCTGGAACTCACCCAAGTTCCTGTACGGCGAAAGTTACGGGACGACACGCGACGCGGTGCTGGCCTACGACCTCACGCGCGAGGACGACATCGAGTTGAACGGGGTGGTGTTCCAGTCCGCGGTCCTCAACTGGAACCTGATGCTGGATTTCCCCAAGGCGGAACCCGGCATCACGCTCGCCTACGCCACCGGCCTGCCGAGCGAAGCCGCGACCGCGTGGTACCACCACAAGCTGCCGGATCAGCCGCAAAATCTGCAGCCGTTCCTGCGTCAGGTCGAACAGTTCGCGATGGGCCCGTACCTCGAGGCGCTGGACCAGGGCGATCTGCTCAGCGCCACCACCAAGCAGAAAATCGCCGAGACGATGCACCAGGACCTCGGGCTGCCGACGGCCTACATCGTGAAGGCCGACCTGCGCATCGACGATGGCATGTTCCGTCACGAGCTGCTGGGCAAGAGCGACGAAATCACCGGTCGGCTGGATACGCGCTACATCGGTTTCGATTTCGATCCCATGGCCGAAAACGCGGAATACAGCCCGCTGATGACGGCGATTGGATCGCCCACAATGGCGCTGTTCAACGAATACGTGCGCAACACGCTGAAGTTCGGCAAGGGCATGACGTACAAGCCCATGACGAATGCGATCCAGCAATGGGACTACAACATCAAGGAACCCGGCGTGCACTTCAAGCTGCCGTTCACCGTCAACGTGATGCCGTTCATCGCCGATGCGATGAAGCTCAACCCGAACATGAAGGTGATGCTGACCGGCGGGTATTTCGACGTCGGCACGCCGTTCTACGCGGCCGAGTACGAATTCGAGCACCTTGCGATCCCGCCGAAACTGCAGGCCAACATCAGCTACCACTTCTTCCAGTCGGGCCACATGGTGTATTTGAATCCCAAGGCCCACAAGGATCTGACCGACGCGACCGCGGCGTTCATCAAGGCCAATTCGTAGGACTGGCGCGCACTTGCGCCGACAATCACCCCTTTGGTCATTCCGGGGCTGTGAGCGCTCTCTGCGGGCAGAACCCGACTGCGGAGGCAGGGACGCCGGAGCGAACATCGGCGCAGCCGATGGCCCGAAGGGCGAGCTGCAGGAAGCAGCGAGTCTATCCAGCTTTTGCTCCACGTGCGGAACCAGCTGGATTCCGGGTTCCCGCGCCGGTGAAGCTGGCGCGGGCCCCGGAATGACGACGGTTGTGAGTGGTGCGCGCCGCGCAGAGC
>JBOHYX010000252.1:0-4178 GCA_050738115.1 Rhodanobacteraceae bacterium | reverse complement strand
GGGTGCGCGCCGGCTTGCCGTCCACGTACACCCGCACGATTGCGACGTCGTAGTCGTAGCGCGGGTAGTTGAAGTTGTCGGGATAGCCGCCGAAGAACGAAGTCTGCTGGCTTGGCGCGAAGACCAGGCGCACGTCCGGGTAACGGCGGTATTTGTACAACCAGTACTGTCCACCGTGGTACAACGAAACGACCTGGCAGCGCCATTTTTGCGGCGCGCCCTCCACGCAGTGTTGCTCGAGCGCGCTTTCGGCGGCCCGACGCGCATCCTGATAGGCCGCGCCCTGCTTGCCCGCGGTCGCCTTGTCGATGGTGTTGGTGACCTGGTCCCGCTGGACGAGCTGCTGGATATCCATGTTCGGGCACTTCAGCTCGTCGTCGCGTTTCGCGGCGTAGAAGAAGTGGGACATGAGGTTGTTTTTCGGGGTGGACAGTGCCTCCAGACACCCGACGACGCAGTGGTGGTTGGTCAGCACGAGGCCGTGCGGCGAAACGAACGAGCCCGAGCACCCGCCGGCCAGCCGCACTGAGGCAAGTTGGATGTGGCGGATCCATTGCTCCGTCGGAGTGAAGCCGAATTGCTTTTGCAGGGTCGCGGTCGGCAGGTTCGACAGCGGCCACATGCCTTCGCCGGCGTACGCCGGCCCCGCGAAAACCGCGAGGCACACCAACAGCACGATCAGCTTGTTCATGGGCTTTCCCGGCCGCTGGTTCCTTCCCGGAACCCGTGGCGTTGCTGTCCTTCCGGAAGGGCCTCTCAGTGTACGCGCGCAACTGCGCGAGGTGCGCCATCGCACCGGACGATGGGCGGAAGAGCGACCCTTCATGCCTGGCCTTCACGTGCGGATGGAAACCCTTCGGGTCCTGCAACGCGACCGCCTGCGCCAGTTGCCGGCTGTCGAGCGGGACGCCGTTGCAGTCGAGGTCCTGAACCCAAGCCTGCCATTGCCGTCAATTCGCCTGCAGCGCGCTCGAACCGCCGGTACGCGGCTCCAAACGCATCAAGGTCGCCGCGCTGCAAACGGCTGATCAATGCCGGGTCGACCGCTTGCCGGAAATGTGCGGGGCTGTCCACACCTGGAGGATGCACCGGCACCGCAAAGGGTCGCATCCGTTCCGGCGCGGTCTGCCATAATTGACGCATGAGCGAGCCCCGCGTCGTCGACGCTGCCGAGGCACCCGCCGAGCAGGCGCTGGAAGTGAGCGTGCGGCCGCGCACACTGGCCGAATACGTCGGCCAGGCGACCATGCGCGAGCAGCTCGGCTTGTCGATCGAAGCGGCCAGGAAACGCGGCGATGCGCTGGATCACGTGCTGGTGTTCGGGCCGCCAGGACTCGGCAAGACCACGATTTCGCACGTGATCGCCAACGAGCTCGGCGTTAACCTGCGCAGTACGTCGGGACCGGTGCTGGAACGCGCCGGCGATCTCGCGGCGCTGTTGACGAACCTGCAGCCGCGTGACGTGCTGTTCATCGACGAGATCCATCGCCTGTCGCCGGTGGTCGAGGAAGTGTTGTATCCGGCGCTGGAAGATTTCCAGATCGACATCATGCTGGGCGAGGGCCCGGCCGCGCGCTCGATCAAGCTCGACCTGCCGCCGTTCACGCTGGTCGGCGCGACCACCCGCGCGGGCATGTTGACCAGCCCGCTGCGCGACCGCTTCGGCATCGTGCACCGGCTCGAGTTCTACACGCCCGGCGAGCTCGCGGCGATCGTCGCGCGTTCGGCGCGCATCCTCGCCATCGCCTGCGACGATGAGGGTGCCGCGGAAATCGCGCGGCGCGCGCGCGGCACGCCGCGCATCGCGAATCGCTTGCTGCGGCGCGTGCGCGACTATGCCGAAGTGCGCGCGGACGGTCGGATCACCCACGCGGCGGCGGCGGCGGCGCTCGACATGTTGAAAGTGGACACGGGCGGTTACGACGAACTCGACCGGCGCCTGCTGCGCCTGATCCTCGAACAGTTCGGCGGAGGTCCCGTTGGCGTCGAATCGCTGGCCGCGGCGCTGGCCGAGGACCGCGACACGATCGAGGACGTGCTGGAACCGTTCCTGATCCAGCAGGGGTTGCTGGCGCGCACCGCGCGCGGACGGATCGCCACCGCGAAGGCGTGGCGGTACTTCGGCCTGAAGCCACCGCGTGACAGCGCTCCCGCCCTGAACCTGTTCGACGGCCCGGGGTCCGAGTGATGGTTCCGGATTCATCGGCGTCGTCCGCAGGAGCTGTCGGGAAACACCACGCTGACCCCGGTTCAGCATTCAGGTGGCGGACAAGGGTCTACTGGGAAGATACCGACGCGGGTGGCGTGGTTTACCACGCCGGCTACCTGCGTTTTCTTGAACGTGCGCGTACCGAGTGGATGCGCGCGGCGGTGGCGGGGCAGGACAGGATCCGTCGGTCGCACGGAATCGTGTTCGTGGTGCGCGAACTGGAAATTTCCTATGACAAGCCGGCCCGGCTCGACGACGAACTGGATGTCACGGTGCGCATCGCGCGCCTGCGTTCGGCCAGCCTTCACTTCGAACAGGCCGTGCTGCGCGCGACCGATGCCGTTACGCTGGCGCGTGCGCAGGTGCGCGTGGCGTGCGTCGACGCAAAGAGCTTCACGCCATGCCGTATCCCGCAAGAAATCGCAGCCCTGATTGAAGGACACACGCAAGCATGAATGGCTCCATCAACATCTTCGCGCTGGTCGCCCAAGCGAGTCTGCCAGTCAAACTGGTGCTGGTGATCCTGGTGATCTTTTCGTTCACGTCGTGGGTGATCATCTTCCGCAAGAAAATGATCCTGGATGCCGCGGCCCGCGCTGCCGACGCGTTCGAGGAGCGCTTCTGGTCGGGGGTCGACTTGTCCGCCCTGTTTCGCGAGGTCGGCCAGGACGAGCGCCGGTCCGGCGGGCTCGCCGCGATATTCGAGTCCGGCTTCCGGGAATTTGTGCGCCAGCGCCAGCGCGGGGGCGACGAGGACCGGCGTGCGGTACTCGAGGCCTCGGAGCGCGCGATGCGCGTGGTCGGCACCCGTGAAGTGGAAAAGCTGGAACGCAGTACAGAGTATCTGGCGAACGTGGGCTCGCTCAGCGTTTATGTGGGCCTGTTCGGTACGGTGTGGGGCATCATCGCGGCCTTCCAGGGGCTCGGCGACCTGAAACAGGCGTCGATCGCCACGGTTGCACCCGGCATATCCGAGGCCCTGATCTCGACCGCGATGGGCCTGATCGCCGCGATCCCGGCGGTGTGGGCCTACAACTACTATTCGACGCGGCTGGATCGCCTGACCCTTCGTTACGAAACCTTCCAGGAAGAATTCTCGTCGGTGCTGCAGCGGCAGATGCACGCCGACCAGCCGGTGGCGCCCGCGCCCACCCGTGTGACGGCGCGCGCGCGTTGAGGGAAGGAGCAGGACGTCATGGCCTCGTTGCAAACCCGCAGCCACCGCCGCCGCCGTCGCCGGATGGCGGAAATCAACATCGTGCCATACATCGACGTGATGCTGGTGCTGCTGATCATCTTCATGATCACGGCACCGATGCTGAACCTCGGTGCGGACATCGAGTTGCCGCAGTCGGCGGCCAAGGCACTGCAGGACAAGAAGCAGCCCGTGATCGTGACCGTGACGCATGACGGCAGCGTGTCGTTGATCCTCGGCAACGGCAAGCCGCAGATGGTCGACGATCAGACGCTGGTGAAGGACGTGTCTGCATTCGTCAAGCAGGACCCCAAGGTGTCCGTGCTGCTGGGCGGAGACAAGCGCGTCGATTACGGGCGCGTCGACCAGGTGCTGGGATTGCTGCAAAACGCTGGAGTCAGCAAGGTCGGATTGATGAGCCAGCCCGAGGCGAACGTCGTCCCGACGAGCCATGGAAAGCGCTGAGGCCACCCCGCGTGCAGTCGCGTACGCTGCGCTGCTGCACCTCGGCATCGTCGGATTCCTGGCGCTCGCGATGCTCAATTGCACGACCTGGGAAGGCATCTCCGACGCGCTGCACCTGCCGCAGAGCCTGCGTCCGGTCACGTGTACGCGCATGGTCCGCTTGCAAGGGCCCGTGATCGAGGCAACCCTCGTCGGCCCGGCCGCGGCGCCGCCGCCACCCGCGGCCAAACACGCGCAGAAGGCGTCGCCCAGGCACGAACAGAAACCCGAACCCAAGCCGAAACAGCCGCCGCCCGCGTCGGCGAAGGT
>JBOHYX010000251.1:0-4178 GCA_050738115.1 Rhodanobacteraceae bacterium | reverse complement strand
CAACGATGGGGGGCAGCGGACGATCCTTGTCACCGGCGGCGCGGGCTACATCGGCAGCCACGTGGTCCTGCAGCTCGTCGAAGCGGGCGAGCGGGTGGTGGTGCTGGATGATCTCTCCACGGGCTTTCGCGACGCGGTGATCGGTGCGGAACTTGTCGTCGGCAACGTCGGCGACGGCAGGCTCGTTGCGGACGTGCTGCAACAACACGCCGTCGACACCGTGATGCATTTTGCCGCGCGCACCATCGTGCCCGAATCGGTCGCCGATCCGCTGCGTTACTACGGCAACAACACCTGCGCGACGCGCAGCCTGCTGGAATGCTGCCGCGACGCGCACGTCGCGCAGATCGTGTTTTCATCGAGCGCCGCGGTGTATGGCATTCCGGAGGGCGGCACGGCCCGCGAGGACACGCCGACCGCGCCGATCAACCCGTACGGCTCGTCCAAGCTGATGAGCGAATGGATGCTGCGCGACCTCGCGGCGGCGGATGGTCCGCGCTACGTCGCGCTGCGCTATTTCAACGTCGCCGGCTGCGATCCCGCCGGGCGCGTCGGGCAATCGACGCAGCACGCAACGTTGCTGATCAAGGTCGCCTGCGAGGCCGCGCTCGGCAAGCGCAAGCGGCTCTCCGTTTTCGGCACCGATTACGACACGCCCGACGGCACGGGCGTGCGCGACTACATCCACGTGGACGATCTTGCGCGCGCGCACCTCGATGCGCTGCGCTACCTGCGCGGCGGTGGTGCTTCGACTACGTTGAACTGTGGCTATGGCCACGGCTATTCGGTGCGCGAGGTGCTGGCCGCGGTCGGGCGCGCGCACGGCGCGCCGGTTCCGAGCGTCGATGAGCCGCGCCGCGCGGGCGACCCGCCGTCGCTCATCGCGGTATCCGACCGGATCCGCGGCACGCTCGGATGGCAGCCGCGCCACGACGACCTCGACTTCATTGCGCAGACCGCGCTCGCATGGGAACGCAAGCTCGCGGCCGCGGGACGTTGAGGGCCGCTTCCGGCCGAGCGGGTAAGGACACCGCATACATGTCGTCGTTTCCCATCTTCGCCACGTCGCCCTTGCCGTACGCGCTGCTGTTGCTGATCGTGCTGGTGGTGGCGTGGCGATGGCTTCCCGGAGGCCTACGCTACGCGGGCGTCCTCGTCGAGATCCTGCTGGTCATGGCGATGACGCCGCTCGGTGCGGACGCGCTGGCGCGGACCTTGGCAGCGCGGACTCCGCCCGTGCAGGCGTGTCCCGCGCCGCAGCCGCACACGGTCGTGGTGCTGGGTGGCGGTTTCCAGCACGCGCCGCGCTCGCCCGATGACTTTGGTGCCCTGCACTTGACCACCCTGCAGCGGCTGTTCGCGGCCGTGGCGTTGTGGCAGCGGATCCCCGGCGCGCGGCTGGTGATCGCGGGCGGCGCCGGCAGCCGGATACGCGAGTCCCAGGTGATGGCGAACCTTGCCCTGCAGCTCGGGGTTCCGGCGACGTCGATCGAAGTCGAGGACCGCTCGCGCAATACCTGGCAGAACGCCCGGAACGTCGCGGCCCTGTCGCCGCGGGTACCGGAGCGGATCTGGCTGGTGAGCTCGGCCATGCACCTGCCGCGCGCCCTGGGCGCCTTTCGGGCGTGGGGCTTCGACCCCTGCGCGTGGCCGAGCGACCGGCAGTACGCCCACGTGCACATGTATTGGGGCGCTTTCATACCGCAGGGAACCGGCGTGCGCACCGCAGCCATCGCGCTGCACGAGCTGATCGGTGGCGTCGAATACTCGGTGCGCGCGTGGCGGCATGCGCGTCAGGCACGCGCGGCGTCGCGGTGATGCGCAGCGCACATGAACCACACTCAGGAAACCGGCATTCAGGCACCGTGTAGGTCGGGATGAGCGGCTCCATGCGAATCCCGACGTGTTGCGCACCCCGATGTCGGGATTCCGCCGGATGAAGCGTCGGCGTCATCCCGACCTACGGTACTGCAAACGCGAACGGCGCAGCCGGCCCGAAGGGCGAGCGACAGGGATGTCGCGAGTCAATCCGGGACAGCTTCGCGATGATGCCCCGGATTGCGCTTCGCTCCATCCGGGCTACACGGGCCTGTTCACGAGACGCGCTCCTGCACGTTCAATCAGACGCCGTAGTAACGGCGGTACCAGGCGACGAAACGCTTGATGCCTTCCTCGACCGAGGTGTCGGGCTTGTAGCCGGTGTCGGCCATGAGTTCCGCGACGTCGGCGCTGGTATCCGGCACGTCGCCCGGCTGCAGCGGCAGCAGGTTCTGCGTCGCCTTGCGACCGAGGCAGGCTTCCAGCACCTCGATGTAGTGCGAAAGCTGCACGGGATGGCTGTTGCCGATGTTGTAGAGGCGGTACGGCGCCGCCGAGGAAGCGGCGTTCGGATGCACCGGATCGTAGTCCGGATCGGGTGCCGCCACGCGGTCCAGCGTCCGCATCACGCCCTCGACGATGTCGTCGATGTAGGTGAAGTCGCGGGTGTGGTGGCCGTGGTTGAACACGTCGATCGGCTCGCCGGCGAGGATCCTGCGCGTGAACAGGAACAGCGCCATGTCCGGCCGGCCCCACGGGCCGTACACGGTGAAGAAGCGCAGGCCGGTGGTCGGTAGGCCGTATAGATGGCTGTAGGTGTGCGCCATCAGCTCGTTGGCCTTCTTGGTGGCGGCGTACAAGCTGACCGGGTGGTCGACGGAATCTCGGACCGAAAACGGCAGCTTGCGGTTGGCGCCATACACCGAGCTCGACGACGCGTACACCAGGTGCTCGACCTTGCCGTGCCGGCAGGCTTCCAGGATGTTGATGAAGCCGACCAGGTTGGTTTCGACGTAGGCGTACGGGTTTTCGATCGAGTAGCGCACACCCGCCTGCGCCGCGAGGTTGACCACGCGCGCGGGCCGGAAACCGTGGAACGCCTTTTCGACCGCCGTGCGGTCCTCGATGCCGATCTTGGCGAACTTGAAGTTCGGATGAGGGGTCAGGCGGTCCAGCCGCGCCTGCTTCAGGGTGACGTCGTAATAGTCGTTGAGGTTGTCGACACCCAGCACCTCATCGCCGCGCGCGAGCAGGCGTAGTGTGAGGGCGGATCCGATGAACCCGGCGGCGCCGGTGACGAGTACGCGCACGTGATGCTCCTTTCCTCTCCGCGTCTTTGCTGCCGTTTGGGATCCAGGCAACTTCGCGCAAATTTTTTGCTCGTCATTCCGGGGCGGCCTGCAGTTTCATCGCAGGCCGAACCCGACTGCGTTGGCAGGATTGCAAACGCGAACGCTGAAGGCGGCCCGCAGGGCGAGCGCCATGGATGGCGCGAGTCTATCCAGCCTTCGACCGTCGGTGGTGAAGGGCTGGATTCCGGGTTCCGCCCGCAAACGGCGCGGGCGGCCCCGGAATGACCATTGAAAATGCGAAGCCCTACAACCGGTCGTCCACGGTGTCCTTCGGCAGCACGTCCTTCACGTCGAACAGCACGCAGCCCGCCTTGCCGAGTTTGCGCAGCGCCGCGGCACCCATCTCGGTGAACTGGTGGTGGGCGACGGCCAGCACGATCGCGTCGTAGGTACCGGGCTCGGGCTTGCCGACCACCTCGATGCCGTATTCGCGCTTGGCCTCGGCCGGGTCGACCCATGGGTCGTACACGTCGACGCCGGCGTGGCAGGCGCGGAATTCCTCGATGATGTCCGTAATCCGGGTGTTGCGCAGGTCCGGGCAGTTTTCCTTGAACGTCAGGCCCAGGATGAGGATCTTCGCGTCGGCGACGTTGATGCGTTTCTGCAGCATCAGGCGGATCACGCGCTCGGCCACGTGGAGGCCCATGCTGTCATTGATGCGACGCCCGGCCAGGATGACTTCCGGGCGATAGCCGATCTCCTCGGCCTTGTGCGTGAGGTAGTAGGGATCGACGCCGATGCAGTGGCCACCCACGAGGCCCGGCCGGAACGGCAGGAAGTTCCATTTGGTGCCGGCCGCCTCGAGCACCTCAGTGGTGTCGATGTTGAGGCGGTGGAAAATCAGCGCCAGCTCGTTGACCAGCGCGATGTTGAGGTCGCGCTGGGTGTTCTCGATCACCTTGGCGGCCTCGGCCACCTTGATGCTGGACGCCTTGTGGGTGCCGGCCGTGACCACGCGCCGGTACAGCGCATCGACGAATTCGGCGGCGTCCGGGGTCGACCCCGAGG
>JBOHYX010000250.1:0-4196 GCA_050738115.1 Rhodanobacteraceae bacterium | reverse complement strand
CAACGGCCAGCCCCTTTGTTTGTCGCGCAGGCGCATTGTCGCGCGTCGCATATCGTGCAATGCTACGACGTGGCGCGTCGCGACGTCGCCCGGCCCCGCAACCCGGAACCGGCGCCCGCCCGCAGCCTTTGCGAGTCGCGGCGCGCGGGTGAATGCGCGTTGACCGGAGCAGTGGGAACATGGCGAACGCAGGCGTTTCTCCGCGGCCGTTTAGCCGGCGTACCCTGGGGACTCTTTAGCCTGTGTGCAATTTGTTGCTGGAGGGCCACATGCGAAGCGCGGCTGTGACCGGGACCGTGCTCGTCGTCGATGACGATGACGGGTTCGCCCGCGTCGTGACCGAGATGGGTCGGCAGACCCGCTGCAGGATCCTGCGCGCGTCCAGCCTCGACGAGGCGCGCGGCCTCCTGGAGCAACACGAATTCGACCTGATCCTCGTGGACATCGAGCTTCCGGATGGCAATGGGCTCGATTTGCTCGACAGCCTGGATCTCGCCGAGCAGGGTCGGGTCGTGATCGTGACGGGGATGCCGAGCGTCGAAAGTGCGGTGCGCGTGCTCAAATCGCCGGTCGTGGATTACCTCATCAAGCCGGTGACCGCTGCCGCCTGGCAGGAAATGCTGGGCGAGGCGCACGCGCGTGCGGCGGAGCGCGCGCGCATGGCGCATCCGGTTGGTGGCATGATCGGCGCATCGGCGGAAATGCAGGCGCTGTTCGAAAGCCTGCGGCGCGTCGGCCCGGTCGACGTGTCGGTGCTGATCCATGGCGAAAGCGGCACCGGCAAGGAACTGGTGGCGCGCGCGTTGCACGAGGAAAGCGGGCGCCGCGGGCCGTTCGTCGCGTTCAACAGCGGCGCGGTCACGCACGACCTGATGGGAAGCCACCTGTTCGGTCATGAGCGCGGCGCGTTCACCGGCGCGGTGCAGTCGCACGCCGGGTATTTCGAACAGGCGGAAGGCGGCACCCTGTTCCTCGACGAGATCACGGAAATGCCGCTGCCGCTGCAGGTCTACCTGCTGCGGGTGATCGAATCGCACAGATTGACGCGCGTCGGCGGTACGCGCGAGATCCCGGTGGACGTCAGGCTGGTCGCGGCCACCAACCGCAGCCCGAAGGCGTGCGTGGACCAGGGCACCCTGCGGGCGGATTTGTACTACCGCCTGTCGGAGTATTCACTGCGCATCCCGCCGCTGCGGGAACGCCGCGAGGACATCCCGTTGCTGGCGCGCTGGTTCCTGGAAGGGCTCAACCGCAAGTACCGTACGGCGAAGACCTTTGCGCCCGGGGCCGAGTCCCGGATGGCGGAGGGCAGTTGGCCCGGCAACGTCCGCGAGCTGCGGCACGCGGTGCAGCGCAGTTACCTGCACTCGGGCGACGACGCGCAGGTGCGGTTCGAGCCGGAGGCCGCGCTGGAGTCCCCGGCTACCGGCGGTACGGCCGGGGTCGTGCAGTTCGCGGTCGGGATGTCCTTCGAGGACATCGAGCGCGAAATGCTGCTCAAGACCCTGGCACGTTGCGGCAACAACAAGGCGCGCGCCGCGCGGATCCTCGGCATCACCTCGAAAACGATCTACAACCGGCTGCTGCGCTACCGCTCGCAGGGCCTCGTCGACGACGCCGCGCTGCGGGATCCGGCGTCGGATCATTCCGCCGCCTGACGCGGACAAACGGCGATGCGCGCCGGTGCCACTGAACGCGCACCGCACCACTCCGGGGTGCCGTGAAAATAAATCCGGCTTTTCGCGCGATCGGTAAAAACTTCCCGTCGATGCGGGCACACCGGAACCCGGGCGGGGTTGTCCAGCGGCCGGAAACGACGCCTGCGTCATCGCGGAAACCCAGTCGTGGCGGGATGTAGACGGCTTCCGCGCGTTCCCCGGGTGGCCGCTGGCACGCATCTTGCGTTGTAACGGGCCGTCACTACCGGGTGACGGAGAACTGGCCACAATGGATTGCGGCGAATGGACGCGTAATTCCGCAGGGACCAGCGGACAGCGGCGGGTGGCGAGGCGCAGGCTCGGCCCCTCACTCGCAGGTGGCACTGCAGGGATGCATCGGGCGCCGTGCGATCGCCAGCGAGTCGATCGTGGAAGCCGCCTCCCTTCTCCGCCACCCGGTCGTGGCGACAGGGTTGTGTGAAGCGCAACACCGTGGAACATCGCGGAGTGGTCAATGGCATTCCTGCCTGCCATGGGGGCGGGTCGGAATCGGGGCAGGCAAGCACATGCGCCATGAAAGGCACCCTGAAGGTTCGAGCCGCACGTTACCGCCCCGCGCTCCTGCGGACGACGCGTGCTTTCATCGAGGCGCGGGTGTCGCGCGCGGACGTGGTTCTCGAATGGCTGGAAAGGTTTTGACGCGATGGACACACCTGCTGCAGCCGCGCGGTCGATGATCGGGAGCGAGGCGGTCATGATGGAAACCCCGCGCCCGAAAGCGACGCCGCATGACGATGACGATCGCTCTACGGTGCGCGGCGCGGCTGCGGAAGACGCACGCGTCGAAGATGTGCTGGGCGATCTCGCGCACGCGATTGCGAATTCACTGAACACGGTCGTGATGGCCGCACAGCTTGCGCGGGTGCTGATCGCCGATCATCGCGCGGACGAGGCGGTCAAGCCGCTGGGACAGGTCGAGCAGGAATCGCTGCGCGTCGCGCGATTGCTGCAGGATGGGCGCATGTTCGCGTCGTTCCGGATCGGCGAGCCGCGCACGCGGGTCGACATCGGCGCATTGCTGCGCGATTGCAGCGGCGCGTTCGCGACGCGCGGCGCCGTGCATGTCGAAGCGGCAACGGACGCGCAGCCCGTGCACGGGAATCCCGAAGCCCTGCGACGGCTCGTCGTGGAACTGCTCGACAATGCCTTCGAATTCGGCGCGAGTCGCGTGGACGTCGCGTTGGCTTTCGACGCTTCAGGCCGGCTCGCGCGCATCGATTTCCAGGATGACGGCCCGGGCATATCGGCGTCACCGGTGCGAATCTTCAACCCGTTTTTCAGCACCCGTCCCGAGGAACACAGCGGCATCGGGCTGGCGCTGGCGGCGCGGATCGTCGCCGCGCACGGCGGTGCGATCAGCGTCGATCCGGACGCGCGGGGAGCCAGGTTCCGGGTGACGCTGCCGACGACGGGGAGCGGATGAGCCTCTCCGGTGGTTCGTTCCCCATGCAGCCACGCCGCCCGTTTTTCGCGACCGGGACGACACGGAGGAAACCGTCATGCTCAGCGCACACAGGACCGGCAATCCCGACCCTCACGAACAGCCTCCGCCGGACCGACCGGTCCGGCGATGCACCCCCAGGCACGCACCCGCCCGCCCGGACGACGACGACGAGGACGTCAAACTTCCGGGGCGCGCGTCGGCGCGCGGGGATGAACCCGCGGATCCCGGGAAGCCCGGTGGCATGGCTCGTGCGCCGGCGCCGGAATTCCCAATCAGGAGCAATGCCATGGACGTCGACAGCGACTTGATCAGTGATCGGTGGGCCCAGATTCCGGACCGACTGCAGCGCCGCTGGCGCAAGCTGACCGCCGACGACGTGCTGTACCCGCATGGCAGTGCCAGGTATCTGGCAACCGTGCTGCAGGACCGCTACGGGATCGACAAGCGCGAAGCGATGCTGCAGGTCTACGAATTCGAAAGCGAGTTGTGGTGAGCGTGGGACACCCACGGCTGAAGCAGAAGGCGTTCCGGGATGAACAAGGACAGGATCAAGGGCGAATGGAAGCAACTGCGCGGCGAGCGGAACCCTTGAGGACAGCTCGTGGTCAATGAGCCCGTCCGGTTGACGCGCGACCGGCCGGACGACGGTTTTGCGGCACCACGGAAGGGCCCGGCTGGCTCGGTGCGTGGCACGCCCCGGGCCGACGCCACCGCGGCACGTCAGCGTGTCTGCGGCTACTCCGCACCTGCGCAGGAAGCGCCCGTGCGGAGACCAATTCGCCTGGGGGCAAGTGGCCAAGGGAAGAGCGCATCGCCGCGCTCTTTTTTCGTCGTCATTGCGGGGGCCTGCGATGAAGCTGCAGGCCGCCCCGGAATGACCATGGGTGGCACTCGCAATCCACGCCAACCCTACTGGATGGCGTAGGGCGGACATCGTCCGCCTGTTGGAGGACATCGTCCGCCGCCGTTGGCACACCGGTAATCATGATCGATCGAGTGGCGGGCATTGCCCGCCCTACCGGATGGCGTAGGGC
>JBOHYX010000249.1:0-4208 GCA_050738115.1 Rhodanobacteraceae bacterium | reverse complement strand
CCTCCTGACCGGCAACACCATGGCGCAGGCGGTGCGCGAGCGCATTCCCGAACTCGCGGTGTTGAAGACGATCGGGTTCTCGAACCGCAGCGTGTTGTCGCTGGTGCTGGCCGAATCGGTGCTGCTGGTCGTGATCGGCGGCGTCATCGGCACGCTGCTTGCGATGGCGGTGGTCAGCGGCCTGCAGGCGGCGCTCGGGCAGACGCTGCCGATGGCCAACGTCGGCGGTTCCATCTGGGGCGTGGCGATCGTGTTGATGATCGTGATCGGCCTGATCGTCGGCGTGCTGCCCGCGCGGCACGGGATGCGCCTCAAAATCGTCGATGCCCTTGCGGGGCGTTGAGGGATAACCCATGAAACGTTTCCTGCGTGGTTTGCTGCTCATCGTCGTCCTGATCGTGTGTCTGGCGATCTGGGCGTTCCTGCCGTGGTACGGCGCCGTCATCGCCGCGGCCCTGCTGGCGCTATGGCTGTTTTCGACGCGCGGCGGACGTCGCACGCTCAGCGTGACGGGAGTCGGCATCGCGACGCTGCCATCGCGCTGGGGCGCCTCATCGGTGATCGTCATCGGGATCGCCGGCGTGGTCGGCGTGCTGGTCGCGCTGCTGGCGATGGGCGAGGGCCTGCAGGCGACGCTGCAGGGCACCGGCAACGACGACACCGCGATCGTGCTGCGTGGCGGCTCCCAGGCCGAGTCCAGTTCGGTATTGCTGCACAACGACGCCGTCCTCATCGCGCAGACGGCGGGCGTGGCGCGTGACGCGCAAGGCCACCCGATCGCATCGCCGGAACTGTTGCTGGCCGCGAACCTGCCCAAGAAGAACGGCCAGGACGCCAACGTTTCGGTGCGCGGCGTGGGCCCGGAGGCTTGGGCGGTGCGCCCGAACCTGCACATCATCGCCGGCCGCAAGTTCACGCCGGGCACCCTCGAACTCGACGTCGGCAAGGGCGTGATGCGGCAGTTCAAGGACATGACGATCGGCTCGCGCGTGCAGCTTGCCAACCAACTGTGGACGGTGGTCGGCGAGTTTTCGTCGGGGGACGCCTTCGATTCGGAAATCTGGGCCGATCGCGAAACCATCGCGCCGGTGTACCACCGTGGCAACAGCGCGTCCTCCGTGACCGTGAAGCTGACCTCGCCTGCGGCCTTCGGCACGTTCAAGGCGGCACTCGCGGCCAACCCGCAACTGAAAGTCGATGCATTCACCACCCACAAGTACTTCGCCAACCAGTCGGGCGGCATCAACAAGCTGATCCGCTATCTCGGCACCACCATTGCGATCATCATGGCGATCGGCGCGGTGTTCGGCGCTCTCAATTCCATGTATGCCGCGGTAGCGACGCGCTCGCGCGAGATCGCCACCCTGCGCGCGGTCGGTTTCCGCGGCACGCCGGTGGTGGTGTCGGTGCTGCTGGAAACCATGCTGCTGGCGCTGGCGGGCGGTGTGCTGGGCGCCTTGGTCGCGTGGGCGATCTTCGGCCACTACACCGCGTCGACCTCGGCCGGCGGTGGATTCAGCTTCACGCAGATGATCTTCCAGTTCCAGGTCACGCCGGCGCTGGTGTGGAACGGCTTGAAGTGGGCGCTGGCGATCGGCTTCGTGGGCGGCCTGTTCCCCGCCGTGCGCGCGGCGCGCCTGCCGGTGACGACGGCGTTGCGCGAACTGTAACTGCGAGGCGCGGACGCGTCCGGCGCCGGCTTGGCGCCGACGCCTGCGCGCGGGCCGGCGCGGCACTTGGGCTAAGCTTTGGGCGATGCCTCGAACGGACGCCTCCACGCCTTGACCCTGCGCCGCAAGTTGCTGCTGGTCGCACTGTCCACGCTGGTGCTGCCGTGGGCCGGCTGGCTGTACGTGCGCCAGATGGAACACCTGCTGCGCAACAGTCAGGAGCAGGCGCTGCTGGCGATTGCGTTCGCGCTCGACCGCGGCCTGGTCGCGGTGGGCGCGGATCTGCCGCACGCCGGACAGGGCTGGTACGTGCAGAAGGCGACCGGGCCGATCGCGATCGGCGGAACCGCTGCGGACTGGGCGCCGCTCGAGCGTTGGGCGCAGCACCCGTGGCAGGGTGTCGATGTGCAGCTTGCCGCCGATCCCGCCTGGCTGTACATGCGGATCGACGTGGCGGACGCGACGCCGACGCCGGCGGACGCATTCGACCCCACGGCGGTGGAGTCGGACCACGTGCTGCTGCAAATGCGCCGCGGCCACGGTGAACGCAGCTATCTACTCGCCAGCGCCGGCTCGGGCGCGTTCCTCGCGCGTCCGATGGGGCCGCGCGAGCACGGCCTGCCCGACCAGATCAGCGGCCAGTGGACGAATGTGGACAAGGGCTACCGGATCGAACTGCGGATTCCGCGCGCGCAGGCGCCGGACCAGTTGGGCATCGGCGTGTTCGACGCGGCCACGCCGACCCGCTTCGACGGCGGCAAGCCGGAAGTGCGACCGCTGCTCAGCTTGTCGCCCGCGCTCTCCAACGACCTCACCCAGCTCGCGCCGAGCGGGGTGCGGGCGCGCCTGCTGAGCGCCGATGGCTGGGTGATCGGCGAGGGCGGCAGCATGCTGGAAGCGCATCCGCCTCCGCCGCGGCGGTTTCCGTGGTTGCGCCGGGTGTTGTCGGATCTGCTGGTCGTGCCCTCGCTGAATCAGGGAAAGCACCTGCCGCGCAACATCCCGCGGCTCGCGGAAGCCGACGTCCGACAGGCGCTCGATGGCCAGGCGGCTGCGAACTGGCGCGGCGGCGACACCCCCGGCAGCGTGGTGCTGACGGTCGCGGTGCCGCTGGACGTGCGCGGCCTGAACCGCGGTGCGCTGGTGCTGGAACAATCCAGCCAGGCGCTGCCGCTCTTGACCAACCGGGCGCTGCTCGGGCTGATGCTGGCGAGCATCGCGGCGCTGCTGATCGCGGGCGCGGTGATGTCGGTGTTCGCGACCCGCCTGTCGGTGCGGATCGGGCGCCTGCGCGACGCCGCCGAGCATGCGCAGCGCCACGAGGGCCTCGCACCCGCGAGTTTGCCGCTGGTGGATTCGCATGACGAGCTGGGCGACCTCGCGCGCAGCCTGTCGCGACTGCTGGAGTCGATCGGCACGTACACCGAGTATCTGCGCAAGCTCGCGTCCAACCTCTCGCACGAGCTCAACACGCCGCTCGCGATCGTGCGTTCGTCGCTGGAGAACCTCGAACACGAGGACCTGCCGCGCGAGGCGGTGCCCTACCTTGCGCGTGCGCGGGACGGCGTCGCGCGCATCGGCACCATCGTGCGGGCGATGAGTGAGGCCAGCCGGATGGAGCGGGCGATCGCCTCGGCCGATGGCGAGGACATGGACCTCGCGCAGGTGGTGCGCGGTTGCGCCGAGGCGTATCGGCCGCTGGCCGCGCCGCGGCAGCTCGCATGCCTGATCCCCGATCATCCGGTGCCGCTGTACGGCGTCCCGGAACTGATCGCTCAGGCGCTGGACAAGCTGTTCGACAACGCCCTGTCGTTCACCGCGCCCGATGGCTGGATCCGCATCGCGCTGGAGCAGGGCGATGCGGGTGGGGCGCGCATCATCGTCGCCAACAAGGGACCGCACCTGCCGGACGCGATGCAGGGTCAACTGTTCGATTCGCTGGTCAGCATGCGTGGTGCGGGCGCGCGCGCGGGCGCGCCGCACCTCGGGCTCGGCCTGTACGTGGTGCGGCTGGTGGCGGAGCTCCATCAGGGCCGCGCCGCGGGCCGCAACGAGGCCGACGGCGTGGCGTTCGAAATGACGCTCGACGGCATGCCGCGCAAGGAATAGGTTTTGCGTTTGCTTGTGCGATCATCCCTGATCGCTGCATTGCCGGGTGAGCAGAAGAGACGGGCGGCTTCAAGGGTATGCGACGCCAGAACGGCCATCCGTGGCCTGACATTGACAACAGCTGCGTCGAATGAGGCGGCTTGGCGGAAGGACTTGTGACGTGATCGATGCAGCGCAATTCGACGAGTTGGCCCGCGCGGGCCACAACCGCATCCCGCTCGTGCGCGAGGTGCTGTCCGATCTCGACACACCGCTCTCGGTGTACCTGAAGCTCGCGGACGGCCCGCACACCTTCCTGCTGGAGTCGGTCGAGGGCGGTGCCAACTGGGGGCGCTACTCGATCATCGGCCTGCCGGCGCGGCGGGTGTTCGAGTTCAGGGGCCACGCGCTGACGATCGTCGAGGACGGCTCGGTGGCGGAGTCGCGTAC
>JBOHYX010000248.1:0-4210 GCA_050738115.1 Rhodanobacteraceae bacterium | reverse complement strand
CGCCAGCAGCTTGGGGCGGTTTGCGAGCTACCCCTGCAGGTCGCTCGCGGAGGGCCCACCTCCATCTTCGGTAAAGCTTCGTCGAGTTCAAACCTCAAACCCAACTTTCACAGCACACCATGACGTCGTGGTTGGCCAGGTGCCGGGCGAATCCATTGAAGCCGTCGGCGATCATCGAGCAGGAAGGGCAGCCCGCCGTGTAATCCGGTCCGAACATGAAGTGATAGACGAGCAACTGCGACCGTCCACGGAACAGATCCGCAAGCGAAGCCTTGCCGCCATCCGTTTCGAATTGATAGTCCTTGTCCACCCGCACCCATGGCAGCGCCTGGCGCCGTTGCGCAAGCTCATCGCCTTTATGGGTCAGGTCCTTTTCCGCTTGCAGCAGGTCCTGCCGCGCTTTCAGCCACTCGTCGCGTGTTCCGGTCTTGTGCGTTGCCATGTTCGTCTCCTCCGGGGGGCGCCGTTACGATGCGGCGATTGATGTGTCGTTGGGTGCCAGCTTGGGCGAAGACGCGGTCCCGGCGGGAGTGACAAACGTGGCGCGATTGATATGGACTCGCTGATCACGGCCGCAGCGCGTGCGCTGGCGGCAGGCGATCCGCTGGGCGCGTTGAAATGCATTGCGCTGCGCGACGATGCGCCTGCGCTGGCGCTGCGCGGCATCGCCATGTCGCAGCTCGGGGAGTTCGATCGCGCGAGATCGCTGGTGCGCCGCGCAGCGCGCGCTTTCGGCCATCGCGAAGCGGTGGCGCAAGCGCGTTGCGTGATTGCCGAAGCCGAGATCGCCCTGGCGTCGCGTGATCTCGGTTGGGCGCAAAAACGACTCGATGCGGCACGCGCGACGCTGGAAGCGCATGGTGACCGGATCAATGCCGCGCACGCGCGCTATCTCGTGATCCGGCGCCTCCTGCTCATCGGTCGCCTCGATGATGCCGAACGCGCGCTGGCCGGATTGCTGCCATCGTCATTGCCCCCGACACTACGGACCATCCACGAGTTGAGCGTGGCCGGCGTCGCCATGCGCCGCATCCATGGGCGTGCGGCACGTGCGGCGCTCGGCCGCGCCAGGGAGGCTGCACGTAAATCGGGCGTGCCTGCACTGGCTGCGGAAGTCGAAACCCTGGCGCAGGCTCTCGACACACCAGCGGCGCGTCGGCTTGCCTGTGACGGCGAGCACCTGCTGACGCTGGAACAAGTCGAGGCGTTGCTGGAGTCGGATCTGTTCATGGTGGATGCCTGCCGTCATCTGGTGCGCGATGGCAAAAGAACCGTGTCGCTTGCCTCGCGCCCGGTGCTGTTTGCACTTGCACGCGCACTGGCCGAAGCGTGGCCGGGCGATGTGCCCAGAAACGTGTTGATCACGCGCGCGTTTCGCACCCGGTATGCGGATGAAACGCATCGCGCGCGATTGCGCGTGGAAATCGGACGGCTGCGGAACGCCGTCCAGGAAATCGCCGACATGCGTGCAACGTCGCGGGGCTTTGAACTTGTGCCACGCTCCGCACACACGGTCGTGCTGCTGGCGCGACCGGCGGAAGAAAAGCACGCCGCGGTGCTGGCGCTGTTGTCCGATGGCGAGGCCTGGTCGAGTTCGGCGCTCGCCATGGCGCTCGGCTTCAGCCAGCGGATGGTACAGCGTGCGCTTGAGGCACTCGCCGCGGGCGACAAGGTGCAACCACTCGGCCGCGGACGGGCGCGACGCTGGTCGATGCCGCTGGTCCCGGGATTCACGACAGTCTTGTTGCTCCCTGCCCCGCTGCCTGGGGATTAGCATGACACCGCCCCGATCCACGAGAGCGCGATCATGAAAAGATCAATGGCTGAAGTCCTGCATGAATACGGTCCGTTCGCCGATGTCGAAAAAGTGGCTGGCGTAACGTTCGATGGCGAGCGGATCTGGTTTGCATCCGGCGACAAATTGAACGCGTTGGACGCGGCCACCGGAAGGCCGCAACGTTCCATTGACGTCGCCGCACACGCGGGCACCGCTTTCGATGGAAAACACCTGTTCCAGATCGCCGAGGATCGCATCCAGAAAATCGATCCCGAATCCGGCCGCGTCCTGGCCACGATTCCCGCGCCCGCCGGCGGCGGCGATTCAGGACTCGCGTGGGCGGAAGGCAGCTTGTGGGTGGGCGATTACCGCGGGCGCAGCATTCACCAGATCGAACCCGGCACGGGCAGGGTGGTTCGCACCATCGAATCCAAACGCTTCGTCACCGGCGTCACCTGGGTCGATGGCCAACTGTGGCACGGAACCTGGGAAGGCGACGAGAGCGACTTGCGCAGGATCGATCCCGAAACCGGCGAGGTCCTGGAACAACTGGACATGCCGCCGGGCGTGGGCGTATCGGGACTGGAGTCCGACGGCCACGGTCAGCTCCTTTGTGGCGACGGCAACAGCAGCAGGATCAGGGCCGTCCGCAAGCCTTGACGTCCGCGTGCCGCTGCGCGTTCCCGTGTCGGACCCGCGCCGCACCCTCGGTGGTGCCACTCACTCCCATTCGATCGTCGCGGGCGGTTTGCCACTGATGTCATAAACTACGCGAGAAACATCACGCAACTCGTTGATGACTCTATTGGATACATGCCCGAGAAAGTCATACGGCAAGTGCGCCCAGCGCGCGGTCATGAAGTCGATGGTTTCCACCGCACGCAACGCGATCACCCACTCGTAGGCGCGGCCATCGCCAACCACGCCCACCGATTTCACCGACAGGAACACCGCGAACGCCTGGCTGACCTTGTCGTACAGGTTCGCGGCGCGCAGCTCCTCGATGAAGATGCGGTCGGCCTGTTGCAGGATTTCCGCGTATTCGCGTTTGACTTCGCCGAGGATGCGCACGCCGAGCCCCGGTCCCGGGAACGGGTGCCGGTAGACCATTTCGCGCGGGAGGCCGAGTTCCACGCCGATCCGGCGCACCTCGTCCTTGAAGAGCTCGCGCAGTGGCTCCAGCAGCTTCAGGTGCATCTTCTCGGGCAGGCCGCCGACGTTGTGGTGCGACTTGATGACGTGCGCCTTGCCGGTGGCGCCGCCCGCCGATTCGATCACGTCGGGATAGATCGTTCCCTGCGCCAGCCAATCCACGTCCTCGAGCTTCGTTGCTTCCTCGTCGAACACTTCCACGAACAGTCTGCCGATGATCTTGCGCTTGGCTTCCGGATCGGCCACGCCGCGCAAGCCTGCGAAGAAGCGCTCCGCGGCATCGACGCGGATCACCCGCACGCCCATGTGGCGCGCCATCGTGTCCATCACCTGGTCGCCCTCGCCTGCCCTCAGCAAACCCGTGTCCACGAACACGCAGGTCAATTGCTCGCCGATCGCCTTGTCCAGCAGCGCCGCCACCACCGAGGAGTCGACACCACCGGAGAGGGCCAGCAGCACCTTGCCGCTGCCGACCGTCGTGCGCACCTTGGCGACCGTATCGTCGACGATCCGCGCTGGCGTCCACAGCGTCGCGCAGCCGCAGATGTCGACCACGAAGCGCTGCAGGATTGCCCTGCCGTGTTCGGTGTGGGTGACCTCCGGGTGGAACTGCAGGCCGTACCAGTGACGCGATTCGTCGGCCATCGCTGCGATCGGCACTGATTCGGTCGACGCCGCGAGTACGAAGCCCGCGGGCAACGCGGTCACCCGGTCGCCGTGCGACATCCAGACGTCCTGCTCACCCGGCAATCCGTCGAACAGTGCGCACGGCCGTGTCGCGATACGGGCGTGGCCGAACTCGCGCGCGTGGCCGCCTTCGACGCCGCCGCCACGCTGCGCCGCCAGCGTCTGCATCCCGTAGCAGATGCCGAGGATCGGGCGCCCAAGCGCGAACACCGCATCCGGCGCACGCGGCGAGCCGGCATCAGCGGCCGATTCGGGGCCGCCGGAGAGGATCACGCCACGTGGTGCGAATGTCGCGATTTGCGCCGGGTCGTGATCCCACGCCCAGATTTCGCAATACACCCCGATCTCGCGCACGCGCCGTGCGATCAATTGCGTGTACTGCGATCCGAAATCGAGGATCAGGATTTTGTCGGTGTGGATGCTGGGCACGGGACTCGGGACTCGGGACTCGGGACTCGGGTTCCGTGTGTCCTGAAGGTTTCCAGTCAGGCGCAGCGCTCGGCCAGATGGTGCGGCCGAGTAACGCCGCTGTCACGAATGCTGCTTTTCCGAGTCCCGGGTCCCGAGTCCCGGCTTTCAGCCCAGCCGATAATT
>JBOHYX010000247.1:0-4211 GCA_050738115.1 Rhodanobacteraceae bacterium | reverse complement strand
CGTCGAGCGCGTTTTCACTATGGATGAACTGCTGACCAACATCTCCATCTACTGGTTTGGCCACATGCTTGACGCGTCGTTCCGGTTTTACAAAGAGAGTCGGAAGCGACCGCAAGCCTTCGAGGCGTCCGAATACGTAGCCGGGCCACTGGGTGTCGCGGTGTTTCCGCGCGAGCTGCCAACGCCTCCGCGTTCCTGGGTTGCACGCACCTTCAACGTGCAGCGGTGGACCTCGATGCCCAAGGGCGGTCACTTTGCAGCGTTGGAGCAACCGGAACTGCTGGTCGAGGATATTCGCGCCTTCTTCCGTCCGTTGCGGTAACCACGGCCGGACACGCCGTCCGGCCTTCGCCCGTTGCTCCAGCAATCAAAGCAGTGTGGCCCGTCCGGCAGGCTGCTGCGATCGCCTCTTTGGTACAACCACGGTAGCCCCTTCTACGGCAACGCATTGTCCGCTCTCGTCGACAGCAGCCACTCGCACCAATTTCACGAAGGTCCGGCACGGCCGTCTGCCGACGTCGACGATGCAGATCGCGCAGGCGGTACGCGTTGCGGCAACCGCGGCGCCGGGGGGGGCATGGCGCCGTCTCACGCGGGATGTGGTTGACGCCAAGGCTCAACCCGCCATTGCAAACAACCGTTGTTTGATTATCCGGGTTGGCAGATCCGCTCACCATGACGTCAGCCCCGCGATTCGCGCGGCAACCCGGCGAGCCTTGCGTCGAGGTCGGCGCACGCGGGTAGCTGGATCAGGAATTCGGTTTCCAGCACGCTCCGGATCGTACCGGGGTCTTCCAGAATCCTGCGCGACGTCGCGCCATCGGCCGCGCGCAGCGTGAATTCGCGGTTGCGCAACGCCAAGCGGCGCCCCGGCACGGCACGCGCCGCGACCAGGGTACCCACGAACGGCGAGTCCGGATGCGTCGACATCCAGTAGTTGCTGGCGCGATAGTCGATCGGGAATTGCGGATGCAGGTCGAAGCGGTACAGCGTCCGCCACGCGCCATCGGCGCCGGCTTGCAACTGCCAGTCGCCGTCGTCGCGCTTCAGCACCCGATACGCACCGTGGGGCGTGGCCTGCGCGACGTCGGGCAGAAGTTGCAGCGGGCCCGTCGGTGTCGGGCCGCCGAATCCGACGTCCGCGATCCACGTCGAACCCGCGAGTTCGATCGCCAGCAGCATGTGGGTGGGCGCGGTCACGGCGTCGTCGGACCGGCCCCACAGGACCCGCGCGGCCAGGTCCGTCACGGCGAATCCGAGCGCGCGCAGCGCGTCGCCAAAAAGGCGGTTCTGCTCGTAGCAATAGCCGCCGCGGTGAGCGCCGACGAGCTTGCGCTGCACGGCGGCAGGATCGAGCGCGACCGGCACGCCGAGGAACGGATCGAGGTTCTCGAACGGGATCGCGGCGAGGTGCGCGGCGATCAGCGCGCGCAGCGAGGAAAGATCCGTCGCGACGGGCGCCTCGAGGGCGATGCGCGCCAGATACGCATCGAGGTCGATCGCGTTGGCAGCGTTCAAGTCACGCCTCGACGACGCGACAGCTTGTCCAGCCACCGGATGCGGGGACTACACTCACGCGGTGTCGATGTGGCGGGGCTTGCGGGCATGCAATATTTCCTCGATGGTTTCCGGCCGGGGGATCCTTCCGTCGCCACCCGCGGCGAAGATCGTCTGCCCGCGGCGGTCGACGTACTCATCGTCGGCGCCGGACCCGCGGGCCTGGTGCTCGGCGCCCAGCTCGCCCAGTTTGCCGGCATCACGACCCGCATCGTCGAACGAAAATCCGGGCCTCTCCGGCTCGGACAGGCGGACGGCGTCGCCTGCCGCACGGTCGAAATGTTCGAGGCTTTCGATCTTGCCGAACATCTCCTGAAGGAATCGTACTGGGTGAACGAGACCGTGTTCTGGCGCCCTGCGTCCCACGATCGCACGCACATCGAGCGCACCGGCAGGATTCGCGATACCCCCGAAGGGATGAGCGAGTTTCCGCACGTCATCGTCAACCAGGCGCGCATGCTCGGTTATCTGCTCGGCTGCATGCGCAACGGCGTGGGCGGGCTGGTGCCAAGCTACGGGCTCGAGTTCACGGGCCTTCGCATCGACGAGGGCGCCGCGTATCCGGTCGAGGTCGAATTGCGCGAGGTCGACATCGACATGCCGCGCGGTGTCCGCGCGCGTTACGTCGTCGGCTGCGATGGCGCGCACAGTGCCGTGCGCGCAGCGCTGGGCCGCGAGTTGCACGGCGATCGCGCCAACCACGCGTGGGGCGTGATGGACATCCTGCCCGTGACCGACTTCCCCGACATTCGCCTCAAGGCGGCGATTCAGTCCTCCGACGCCGGCAGCATCCTGCTGATCCCGCGCGAAGGCGGTTACCTCGTGCGGCTGTATGTCGACCTCGGCGTCGTGACGGACGCGAACCGGCACGACCTGCGCGGCCTGACCGCGGAGTCCGTGGTCGGCATCGCCAATCGCGTGCTGCACCGGTACCGTCTCGAGGTCCGGGAAACGGCCTGGTTCTCCATCTACGAAGTCGCGCAGCGCCTGACCGATGCGTTCGATGATGCGGCCGGGCGCGGCGACCAGGACCCGAGGGTGTTCATCGCCGGCGACGCGTGCCACACCCACAGCGCCCAAGCGGGCCAGGGCATGAACGTGTCGATGGCGGACGCATTCAACCTCGGCTGGAAACTGGCCGCGGTATTGCGTGGCCAAAGCGATCCCGCGTTGCTTCGGACCTACTCCGCCGAACGCCAACCGGTCGCGCAGGAACTCATCGACTTCGACCGCGAATGGGCGACGCTGATGGCGACGCGTCCGCGCGATCCCGCCAACCCGGAAGCCAGCGGGACCGATCCCGACACGCTGCGCGACTACTACGCGCGCGGCCAGCGCTACACGATGGGCATCGCGACGCGCTATCCGACGGGCCTCTTGACGGGCGAAGGCAAGCACCAGTCGCTCGCAGCAGGGTTCCCGGTCGGGATGCGCTTCCATTCGGCACCGGTGGTCCGCCTCGCCGACGCGCGCCGCGTCGAGCTCGGACACGTCGCGAAAGCGGACGGCCGCTGGCGACTGTACCTGTTCGCCGACCGCGAAGAAGCGCGCTGCGCGCGCTGTGCCACTGGCTCGCCGACGCCGCCGATTCGCCGATCCGCACCTGCACGCCAGCCCGCGCCGACATCGACGCCGTGATCGACGTGCGTGCCGTCCTGCAGAGGCCACACCGCGAGGTGAAGGTCGACACGCTGCCGGCGCTGCTGCTGCCGCACAAGGGACGCTACGGATTGGCCGATTACGAGAAGGTGTTCTGCGCGCGCGGCGCAGGCGATCCCGACGTTTACGCCGCGCGCGACATCGATCGTGACACGGGCTGTGCCCTGATCGTCCGGCCGGACCAGTACGTGTCCGAAGTGCTGCCGCTCGACGACCACGCCGCGATCCGTGCATTTTTTGCGCGGGTGCTGCGGGTGGCCACACCGCGCGCGGACGGCGGGACATCAACGCCGCGCATCGAAGCCGCCAGCCTGCCGGCTTGACCTCTCAAGAAACAACCAAAAAAGTATCATTTGATCATTCACTTTCAAAACGCGGGTACCAACCATTTTCCTGGTCATTCCGGGGCGACCTGCAGCTCCATCGCAGGTCGAACCCGGAATCCAGCTTCTCGTACATCGAAGCCAAGAGCTGGATTCCGGGTTCCATCGCCGATGAAGCTGGCGATGGCCCCGGAATGACGATTTTGTTGTTTTTTCAGCGAGCGACTGCCCCGCGCGCGGGACGGTGGGCTCACAAGAAACGACCAAAGAAAGAATCCTTTTGACCATTACTTGCAAAACGCGGGTACCAACCTTTTCCGGGTCATTCCGGGGCGACCTGCAGCTCCATCGCAGGTCGAACCCGGAATGACGAGGTTTCTGTAACGTGCAAGGTAGAAGTCGAATCAATCCAGCCCCCAGAAGTTCTCCGCGATCGCGGTCTGCGCGGCCACCGAATCGCGCGTGAACTCGAGCTCGGCGAGCTGGATCTGGCGTTCGATTGGTTCGGCCGAAATCCGGTGGGTCAGGTTCGTCATCCACCAGGAAAACCGCACCGCCTTCCAGACCCGGCTCAAGGCACGTTCGCCGTAACGGTCGAGCGACTCGGAGTCGTGGCCTTCGTAGTACCGCCGGAACCCGTCCGCAAGCTGTTTGGCGTCGGAGATCGCAAGG
>JBOHYX010000246.1:0-4269 GCA_050738115.1 Rhodanobacteraceae bacterium | reverse complement strand
AGCTGCAAGTGGGCCGCTGGCGCGGCCTGTAAACAGTGAGAAAGTCGAATGTGCGCGCTTTTGCTGACTCGCTGACTTACTTACTGACTTGCTGCTTCACGTGCAGCGCCGAAGGCGCGACTTACCACCTGTAGTGTGAGAACGCCTTGTTGGCCTCGGCCATCCGGTGCGTTTCCTCGCGTTTCTTCACGGCGCCGCCGCGGCTCTCCGAGGCGTCCGCCAATTCCGCCGCGAGCTTGCGCGGCATCGACGTCTCGCCGCGTTTGCGCGCGGCGTCGATGGTCCAGCGCATCGCCAGCGCCATGCGCCGCGAGGCACGCACCTCGACCGGCACCTGATAGGTGGCACCGCCGACGCGGCGCGACTTCACTTCCACCGCGGGCGCCACGTTGTTGAGCGCCTTTTCCACCAGCGCAACCGGTTCCGGGTTCTTCTCGCCCAGGTGGTCAAGCGCGCCGTACACGATGCCCTCGGCGACCGATTTCTTGCCACTCTTCATCACCATGTTGATGAAGCGCGCGATCAACTCGCTGCCGTGCTTGGGGTCGGGCAGGATCACGCGGGCGGGATGGGAACCTTTGCGGGACATTGTGCGTACCTGGAAATCGTTGAGGACAGTTCGCGATCGAAAGGCGGAATAATTCGGAATGTTCGCTTAGTGGCGCTGTAGGAGCCAGCCTGCTGGCGACCGGCTTGCGATGATGCATCCATCGCGCGCAGGCGCGCTCCTACAATCAGCCCTTGGGCCGCTTCGCGCCGTACTTGGAACGCGACTTGCGGCGCTTGGCGATGCCGGCGCAGTCCAGTGATCCGCGCACGGTGTGGTAGCGCACGCCAGGCAGATCCTTGACACGGCCGCCGCGGATCAGCACCACCGAGTGCTCCTGCAGGTTGTGGCCTTCGCCGCCGATGTAGCTGATCACCTCGTAGCCATTGGTCAAACGCACCTTGGCGACCTTGCGCATCGCCGAATTCGGCTTCTTCGGCGTGGTGGTGTACACGCGCGTGCACACGCCGCGGCGCTGCGGACAATTCTGCAGCGCAGGCGAATCGCTCTTGTAGGTTTTCGGGCTGCGCGGCCGGCGCACCAACTGGTTGACGGTTGCCATTTCCGAATGTCCTGGAAAAGTCGAATCCTTGGGAAAACCAAGGGCAGACCGGACACCCGGTCTGCCCCAATCGGGGTTGTTACACGACACCGCGAGCCGAAGGGCATGCGCGCCGCGCTGGCATCCTGCTCGCGAATACGAAGCGCATCCGTGCGCCTCATTTCGATGGTGCCGCGCGCGTGGCGCGCGGCGTGCTCATCAATTGCCGCTGGCGGCGGCCTCGCTCGGTGCCGGTGTTTCGCCGGATTCCTCGAACACGGCGGACACGTTGGCGAGAGTTTCCTTTTCCGCGTCGGTCAAGCCCGTCGGCGCCTTGCGCTGCGCGTGGTAGGCGAGGCCCGTACCCGCCGGAATCAAGCGGCCAACTATAACGTTTTCCTTGAGACCGTGCAAGTCGTCACGCTTGCCGCGCACCGCGGCTTCGGTCAGGACCCGCGTGGTTTCCTGGAACGACGCGGCCGAAATGAACGACTCGGTCGCGAGCGACGCCTTGGTGATGCCCAGCAGCACCGGAATGCCGGTGGCCGGATGCTCGTCGCGGGCCTCGGCCTTGCGGTTCACCTCGTAGAACTGGTTGCGGTCCACCTGTTCGCCGTGCAGGTACGTGGTATCGCCCGGCTCCCCGATTTCGATCTTGCGCAGCATCTGCCGGATGATCGCCTCGATGTGCTTGTCGTTGATCTTGACGCCCTGCAGGCGGTACACGTCCTGGATTTCCTTGACCAGGTACGCGGCCAGGCGCTCGACACCCAGCAGGCGCAGGATGTCGCGCGGATCGGACTCGCCGTCCACGACCGTCTCGCCCTTCTCGACGTGCTCGCCCTCGAACACCACGATGTGGCGCCACTTCGGGATCAGATCCTCGTGCTCGTTGCCGTCGGCGTCCTTGATGATCAGGCGTTGCTTGCCCTTGGTGTCCTTGCCGAAACTGACGACGCCCGACACCTCCGCGAGGATCGCCGGCTCCTTGGGCTTCCTGGCCTCGAACAGGTCCGCGACGCGCGGCAGGCCGCCGGTGATGTCGCGGGTCTTGGACGATTCCTGCGGAATGCGCGCGATCACGTCGCCGACGCCGACTTCGGCACCGTCCTGGATCGACACGATCGCGCCGGCTGGCAGGTACGATTGCGCCGGGATGTCGGTGCCGGGCAGTTTGAGATCATCGCCCTTCTTGTCCGCGAGCCGCACCGCCGGACGCAGATCCTTGGCGTTGCTGCCGCGACGCTTCGGATCGGTGACGACCACGCTTTCGAGCCCGGTCAGCTCGTCGATCGAGGACTGCACCGTCACGCCATCGACGAAGTCGGTGTAGTGCACGCGGCCGGCCACCTCGGTGACGATCGGATGCGTGTGCGGATCCCAGTTTGCGACGACCTGGCCCGCCTTGACCTCGGTGCCGTCCTTGACGTTGATGGTCGCGCCGTACGGCACCTTGTAGCGCTCGCGCTCGCGGCCGTTGACGTCGACCAGGCTGATTTCGCCCGAGCGCGATACCGCGACGAGATGACCCTGCGCGTGTTTCACGGTCTTGAGGTTGTTGAACTTCAGGGTGCCCTTGGTCTTGATGGTGACGTTGTCCACCGCAGCCGCGCGCGAAGCCGCGCCGCCAATGTGGAACGTACGCATCGTCAACTGGGTGCCCGGCTCGCCAATCGACTGCGCGGCGATCACGCCGACCGCCTCACCGATGTTGACGAGGTGCCCGCGCGCGAGATCACGGCCGTAGCACAACGCGCACACGCCGAACTCGGATCCGCACGTGATCGGTGAGCGCACCTTGACGCTCTGCACGCCGGCCTTGTCCAGCTTCTCGACAAGCGTCTCATCGAGCAAAGTGTTGCGCTCGACGATCGGCGTGTCGTCGTCGCCCGGCGCGTACACGTCCTCGGCCGTCACGCGACCCAGGACGCGATCGCGCAGCGGCTCGACGATGTCGCCGCCTTCCACGATCGAGGTCATCGTCAACCCCTCGTGGGTGTCGCAGTCGTGCACGGTCACCACCACGTCCTGCGCCACGTCGACCAGTCGCCGGGTGAGGTAACCCGAGTTGGCCGTCTTGAGCGCCGTGTCGGCCAGGCCCTTGCGCGCACCGTGGGTCGAGATGAAGTACTGCAGCACGTCGAGACCTTCGCGGAAGTTGGCCTTGATCGGCGTCTCGATGATCGAGCCATCCGGCTTGGCCATCAGGCCGCGCATGCCGGCGAGCTGCCGGATCTGCGCCGCGGAACCGCGCGCACCGGAGTCAGCCATGATGTAGATGGAGTTCATCGACTTCTGGTCGTGAACCGTGCCATCGGCGTCCTTGACCTTGTCGAAGCCGATGCCCTTCATCATCGCCGCCGCGATCTGCTCGTTGGTGCGCGACCAGATGTCGACCACCTTGTTGTAGCGCTCGCCCGCGGTCACCAGACCCGACTGGAACTGCTCCTGGATTTCGACCACTTCCTTCTCGGCACCCGCGAGGATCGCCTTCTTCTCTTCCGGGATCTTCATGTCATCGATGCCGATGGAGATGCCGGACACCGTCGAGAAGTGGTAACCCGTGTACATCAACTGGTCGGCGAACACCGCGGTCGCCTTGAGGCCCAGCTTGCGGTAGCAGCCGTTGATGAGTTTCGAGATCGCCTTCTTGTTGAGCTCGGTGTTGACGCGGCTGAACTTCAGGCCTTCCGGCAGGATCTCGGCCAGCAGGGCCCGCCCCACCGTGGTGTCGGTGAGCGTGATCCTTTCCCGGTGGTTGTCTTCTTCGTCGATCTCGACCTCGCGGATGCGCACCTTGCATTTTGCGTGCAGGTCGACCGCGTGCGTGTCGTACGCCCGGCGCGCTTCGGCGACGTCGGCAAAAGCCATGCCCTCACCCTTGACGCCCACCAGCTCGCGGGTCATGTAGTACAGGCCCAGCACCACGTCCTGCGTCGGCACGATGATCGGATCACCGTTGGCGGGCGACAGGATGTTGTTGGTCGACATCATCAGCGCGCGCGCCTCGAGCTGCGCTTCCAGCGACAGCGGCACGTGCACGGCCATCTGGTCGCCGTCGAAGTCGGCGTTGAACGCGGTGCACACCAACGGGTGCAACTGGATGGCCTTGCCCTCGATCAGCTTGGGCTCGAAGGCCTGGATGCCGAGGCGGTGCAGCGTCGGCGCGCGGTTCAACAGC
>JBOHYX010000245.1:0-4275 GCA_050738115.1 Rhodanobacteraceae bacterium | reverse complement strand
CTGCATGTTCATCCAGCCGAGGCGCTTCTTGGACTTGCGCAGGTTGAAGAACAGCTTGCGCTGCGCCTTGGTGGTGGCAACCTTCACGATGCGCCAGTTGCGCAGGATGAACTCGTGCATTTCGGCACGGATCCAGTGCACCGCAAAGCTGACCAGGCGCACGCCATGATCGGGATCGAAACGCTTCACCGCCTTCATGAGGCCGATGTTGCCTTCCTGGATCAGGTCCGACATCTGCAGGCCGTAGCCCGAATACCCGCGGGCGACGTGCACCACGAACCGAAGGTGCGACATCACCAGCTTGCGCGCGGCATCGAGGTCGTCATCGTTGCGATAACGACGCGCGAGCCGTTGCTCCTCTTCGGCGGCAAGCACCGGAATCCGGTGCACCGCGCCGATGTAGGCGTCGAGGCTGCCAACCACGCTCGGGATCGGCAGGTTGTTGACGACCAAGGCTTCGCTCATGGATCGTATTCCTCTCGTTTGGATTGGCACTCTACGTGTTCGAGTGCCAAGCTTCCGTGAAGGTTCCGAGGCGCCGCCCGACAGGGCAACGCGGGTTCAGTCACGAGATCAATGACCAAAATTATACCCGCCGGTATAGGAATTTCAAGCCTCAGCCGGCTGTACGTGCAGCTCGGCGCGCAGCGGCAGCGACCAATCCACGGGGCTCCGTCCACTCGCCTCAAGGTACTGATTGGCTTTGGAAAAGTGTCGACAGCCCAGGAACCCGCGATGCGCCGACAGCGGCGAAGGATGCGGCGCCTTGAGGACGCAGTGCCTGCGGGTGTCGATGAGCCGGCCCTTGGCCTGCGCGTAGGATCCCCACAGCACGAACACCAGCCCATCGCGGCCACGATTCAGCTCGTCGACGACCCGGTCGGTGAAGCCTTCCCACCCCTTGCCCTGGTGCGAGCCCGCCAGCCCCGCCTGTACCGTCAGCACCGAGTTCAGCAGCAGCACGCCACGGTGGGCCCAGGGCGTGAGGCAGCCGTGATCGGGCGGCTGGATGCCAAGGTCGCTTTCGATCTCGGCAAAGATGTTGGTGAGCGAGGGTGGCACCGCGACATCCGGCCGAACGGAAAAACACAGGCCGTGCGCCTGGCCCGCGCCGTGGTAAGGATCCTGGCCCAGGATCACCACCTTGACGGCATCGAACGGCGTCGCGTCCAGCGCCGCGAAGATGTCGGGGCCGGGCGGGTAGATGCGCTTGCCGGCCCGCTTTTCCGCGCGCAGGAATTCGCTGAGGCGCTGCATCTCCGGGCGGTCGAAATGATCGCCGACCCGCGCCTTCCACGACGCTTCGAGTTTCAGGCGTTCATCGGTCAAATCGGTGTCTCGTCGGTCACGATCGGGTGTCTCTCAAACAGAAGCGTTCATCCGCAAAGGACGCGAAGCGCGCGAAGAAAGCCGAGCAAAACGAAACCTGATTGGTGTCGATCTTCAACGCGTGGCCGTATCGCGAACTTTGGAAAAGCTCGTCATTCCGGGGCCATCGCTGGCTGTGTCGGCGATGGAACCCGACTGCGGAGGCAGGGATGCCGGAGCGAACATCGGCGTAGCCGATGGCCCGAAGGGCGAGCCGCAGGACGCGGCGAGTCTATCCAGTTTTCCGGCCCAATGGAGCAAAAGCTGGATTCCGGGTTCTGCCCGCAGACGGCGCGGGCAGCCCCGGAATGACGATGGGAATTGTTGACCTTCAGCGCGAATCAGGAAACGAAAAGGCATCATTGTTTTGCGTCCTTCGCGGATATGCTCCTGGGCCATGCTCACGTCCGCGAGCCGACTGCCTTGTGCCCGCGCTGTCGTTGTGACACCCGCAACTGGAACATGACCTTGGTCGCCAACAACCGCTCGTCCACGGGCTTTTCGACCAGGTCGTTGGCGCCGGCCTTGAGCAGCGCGGCCTGGTTGGCGGGGTTCTCGTCACCGGTCATCACCAACACCGGCAGGCTGCCCTTGCCGAGGCGCCGCTCGCCGCGAATCCACGCGAGCAGGTCGCCGCCCGACATCGCGCCCTTGAGGCTCACGTCGGTCAACACCACGTCGGCGCCCATTTCGCCGCGCCCGCGCGGCACGTCCAGGAACTCGACCGCCTCCTCCGCGCTGCGCGCGACCTGCACGGTGAGGCCGTGGCGCTCGAGCATCCGGCTGGTGGACAGCGCCACCACGCGGCTGTCCTCGACGTACAGCACCCTGCCCTCGGCGCGTTCCGGCGGCGCCACGTAGCCGCGGATGAACTCGGCCAACGCGTCATAACCCGCCGCCTTGTCGAAATAATCCGTGATGGCCTCGCCGATCGCGCGGTTCTGCAGGCGTTCCTCGACGTCGCCCGATACCGCGATGATGGGAATGTAGGGCTGCGATGCATGTGCGCGTACGTACTGCGCGAGCACCGCGCCATCCATGTCCGGCAGGCGCAGCGCCGTCGTCACGAGGTCGACCACGCCGTCCCCGAGCGCCTGCACGGCTTCGTCGCCACTCGCGCAGGCGACCACCGTCACGCCCGGCAGATCGCGCTCCAGCAGGCGCGTGATCAGCGTGCGCGCAACCTTCGAGCCGTCCACCACCATCACGCGCGGATGCTCGGTGGCGATGTGGCGAAGAACGTCGGGCATGGTTTCAGGTCCCTTTGTCGCTGCGCGGCGCGCCGCGCGAGCCTGCGGCAGCACGTCAGGCCGGCAGCCGCGCCAGATGCCGGGTGCTCGCGACCCATGCGCCCAGCCAGCCCAGCGCGACCGCGATGGCCCACCCCACGCCAAGCGTACCCCACGGCAGTGCGCCAAACCGCAACCGGCCGACATAACTGGCGACCAGGTCACGCACCGGCTCGGCGAGCACGGCTTCGAGCAGCAGGACCAGCAGGACCGCGACGAGCCCAGCGGCGAGGCCGTACCACGCCCCTTCGTAAAGAAACGGCCGGCGCACGAACCCCGCACTCGCACCGACCAACTGCTGCACCGCGATTTCGTTGGCGCGACTGCGGATGTCCAGGCGCACGGTGTTGCCGATCACCAGCACGGCCGCCGCGCCCAGCAGCACCGCCAGCAGCAGCGCCGCGCGCTGTCCCAGCCCGATGATCGCATCGAGGCGCGCCCGCCACTGACCGCTGTCCTGGACCAGATCGACTTCGGGCAGCGCCCGCACCGCCGCGACCAGCGTTTCGACCGCCGCGCGGTCGGTGCCGGCGCGCGGTTCGATGAGCAGCACGAACGGCAGCGGATTGTCCGGCAGCGCGTTGACGGCCTCGCCGAAGCCCTGCATCGCCGCCAGTTCCGCGAGGCCCTGTTGCGGCGTGCGCACCGCCACTGCGGCGACGTCCGCGCGCGTCCGCAGGCCGGCTGCGAGCTTCTCCGCGGCGCCCGCCGCCACGTCGGTTTTCAGGAACACGTTGACCGATTGGGAATTTCCGAGCGCGGTCGCGAGGTGCTGCAGGTTCACGACGATCAGCCAGAACGCCAGCGGCAACGTCAACGCAAGCCCCATTACCGCTATCGTCAATGCCGTGCCGAGCGGCCGGTGCGCGAGCTGGCGCAGGCTGTCCTTGAGGCACCACGCGTGCTGCTGGCGCCACATTGCGAAACGTGAACGGCGGACGGGTCCGGCCATCGCGGTGCGCGTGTTCACGCCACGTCCCTTGCCGGCACGTCATCGATCAGGTGCCCGTGGTCGAGCACCACCACGCGCTGCTTCATGCGTTTCAGCAATGGCAGGTCATGGCTGGCGATGAGGATGGTGATGCCGACCTGCCGGAGCGACATGAACAACTGCATGATCTCCTCCGACAGTTGCGGATCGAGGTTGCCGGTCGGTTCGTCCGCGACGATCAGCGCGGGGTGCCCGACGATCGCGCGGGCGATCCCGACACGCTGCTGCTCGCCGGTGGAAAGCCCGGCGGGTGCATCCTTGCCGCGTCCAGTCAATCCGACCTTGTCGAGCGCGGCGCGCACGCGCTGGCCGCGCTCGGCGTGCGGGACGCCGGCAATCACCAGCGGCAACGCCACATTGTCGGCGACGCTGCGGTCCATCAGCAGGCGATGATCCTGGAACACCATCCCGATGTCGCGGCGCAGACCCGGTACGTCACGCTGCCTGACGCGGGACAGGTCGCGCCCGTGTATCTCGATCGCACCCCGTGTCGGGCGTTCGATCAGGACGATGAGCCTGAGCAGCGTGGTCTTGCCCGCGCCGGAATGCCCGGTCACGAACAGCATTTCGCCGGCGTCGGCGGCGAACGTGACGTCGATCAATGCCTCGCGTGCCTCGGGATAGCGT
>JBOHYX010000244.1:0-4292 GCA_050738115.1 Rhodanobacteraceae bacterium | reverse complement strand
GGATCGCGCCGTGAAAGCACTGCTGATGCACGCCGACCACGATTTCGATCCCGGCCAGCCGCTGCCACCGCACGCGCCAGTGCTGCAGCAAGATCTTGCGGTCGACACGGTGGTGGCGGCCATGGCCGACGACGACACGTTCATCGCCGGGATTGCGACGAACGCGCTCCTGAACGACCCCGGGACCGATCCGGCGGACCTGCGTTACCGGCAGGCTGCCGTGCGCGACGCGGTTACGCACGCCAGGACGGTGCGCGTGATGTACGCGATCGCGACGGGCGCGCTGGAGGACCGCCGCAAGAGCTACTGGGGCTTCACGACCCAGCATCCTTCGTCGATGCTGTACTCGGCCCTGCGATTGCTGGCCTTGTTCGTGGACCGGCTGCGCGCGCTGCGGCGGATCGCGGAAAAACAGGCCGACGGATTCGATTCGGCCGCATTCCGCAACCTGTTCGCGATGCTGCAGCGCGAACTCGATGACGCCTATCTCGCCCGGGTCGACGCCCACCTCGAGGAGCTCAAGTTTGCCGACGGCGCGTTGCTCAGCGCCCGGCTCGGGCCCGACGCCGAAAGCGAGGACTACACGCTGCGCCGCCCGCGCGATCCGCATCCCAACTGGCTCCGGAGCCTGCTCGCCAAACACGCGGCGTCGCCGTATACGGTGCGGGTCGCCGAGCGCGACCTCACCGGCGCCAAGACGCTCGAGGCGATGCGCGACCGCGGCATCCGCGACGTGGCCGCCGCCGTCGCGGAATCCACCGCCCACGTCGAAGGTTTCTTCAACACGCTGCGCGCGGAACTGGCGTTCCACGTCGGCTGCGCAAACCTGCACGCACGCCTGGCGGCCCGGCACATCGAAACCTGCTTTCCCGAGATCACTTCGGGCGAGGCCGGCGCGGGTTTTCGGGCGCGCGGCCTGCGCGACGCCGCGCTCGCGCTGACCACGGACGCGACCATCGTCGGCAACGACCTCGATGCCACCGGCAAGGCGCTGGTCGTCGTCACCGGTGCCAACCAGGGCGGCAAGTCGACCTTCCTGCGCAGCCTGGGGCTTGCCCAACTGATGTTGCACGCGGGCATGTTCGTGGCTGCCAAGTCGTTCGCGTCCGCACCGTGTACGGGCCTCTTCACGCACTACAAGCGCGAGGAGGACGCGGCCATGCAGCACGGAAAGCTCGACGAGGAACTGGCCCGCCTCGGCGCGATTGCCGACGCGATCCGCCCAGGCGCATGGCTGCTGTGCAATGAATCGTTTGCTTCCACCAATGAGCGCGAAGGCTCCGAACTCGGCCGCCAGATGCTCGAAGCCATGCGCGAGCGCCACGTCCGCGTTGCATTCGTCACCCACTTGTACCGCCTGGCGCACAGGCTCTGGGCGCAGCACCGGGACGACGCGCTGTTTCTCCGCGCAGAGCGGCTGGACGACGGCGCGCGGACGTTTCGCCTGCGCGAAGGCGCCCCGCGCGAAACCAGCCATGGCGATGACCTTTATCGCGAGGTGTTCGGTGATGAGGGGCAGACCGACGCTGCACCATCGCAGCCGAGTGGCAAGGCCATCGATCCCGCAGGTGCCGCCATCGGCCGCCGCGCATGAACGCTCCCGCGCCGACGGTTGCAAAGGCGCATGTGGACGGGGACGCGACAGCTCTGCGCGCGCGGCTCGCCGACAAGCCCGCCCCGGAAGGTCGCTCGCGGTGTGGGGGCCAGCAAGTTGCCGACGTGGACGGCGGACATGAGTGATCAGGCACCGGTTTGATCACGTTCAGTGCCGCGCAATCGATGCCGGCGGGTCATCCATTTCGCTGGCCGACCAACCACCGCCCAGGTCGCCGATCAGCGACACGGCGGCGAGCAGGCGTTGCTGCTTGACGCTCAACGCATTTTGTTCGGTACTCAATTGCGTCGCCTGGGCGGTGGCCGCCGTGGTGTAGTCGACGGTTCCAGCCTGGTATTCGTTGAGCGCGATCTGCGCGGCACGGGTCGCGTTGCGCACGGCGGCGCCCAGCACGTCGGCCTGCTGCGCGAGGATGCGCAGACCGGCGAGGTCGTCCTCGACGTTTTCGAATGCGGTCAGCACGGTGCCGCGGTAATTGGCGACGGCGGCCTCGTAGTTGGCACGCGCGGCAGCGACCTCGCCGTGTCGCGCACCGCCTTCGAACAGGGTTTCGCCGAGGTCGGCGCCCAGCGACCAGACGTGATTGGCGACCTGCAGCAGGCCGGCCAAGGGCGACTGCGCGAAGCCATCCGCTGCCGACAGCGAGATCGTGGGGTAATACGCCGCCACGGCGACGCCAATCGCCGCGTTCGCGGCGGCCATCTGGCGTTCGGCGACCGCGATGTCGGGTCGGCGCTGCAGCAGGATCGAGGGCACGCCGACCGGGATATCGGGCAAAGCCGGCATCGTGGTGTCGGGCGGAATGTCCAGTGCCTCGGGATTCTTGCCCACCAGCACGGCGATGGCGTGGGCGTATTGCGCTCGGGCGACGCCCAGGGCAATCAGGCTGGCCTGGACATTTTCAAGCTGGGTGCGCGCACTGATGACGTCGGAAGGCGGGGCGGTGCCGGCCTGCCCCTGATTTGCCACCACACGCAAATAAGCCTGATAGGCGACCACGGTCTGGCGCAACAATGCGCTGTCGGCATCCGAGATGCGCAACTCGATCACCGCAGTGGCCAGTGTCGTCTGCTCGGACAAGGTCGCGTTGGCCAGCGTTGCGGCGCTGGCCTGGGCGGTAGCCTTGTTCTCCTCGACGGTGCGTCGCACCTTGCCCCAGAGATCCGGCGCCCAGCTTGCAGTGCCTTCGAGTGAACCCGTGTTGGTGACACCTGCCGAACTGACCGCACTGTTGCCCGCGGCGATGCCACTGCCGCGTTGTTCGGTCGCCGCGCCGGTGATGCCCAGGGTGGGGAACAAGGCCGCGCGTGCCACCTTTACCTCGGCCAAGGCTTCCTGATAGTTCGCGTAGTCCTCGCGCACGGTCTGGTTGGACACCGCCACCATCGGTTCGAGCCGGTCGAGCAGCGGATCGTTGAAGCGTTTCCACCAATCGCCCTTGGGCGCGCTGGCAGCGGGTGCGGCCTGGGTCCATCCGGCCAGCTCCTTGTATTGCGCGGGCACGGCGACTTGCGGACGTTGATAGTTCGGGCCAACCATGCAGCCGGCGAGCCCGAGCGTCACCGCGGCGGCCAAAAGGGTGCGGGACAATGCGATGTTCATGGGCTGGCGTCCGGTTCACGGTTCCACGGCAGACCGGCCGACCACCTTGCAAGCCTGGCGCGTACGCGGTCGAGGTACAGGTAGATCACCGGCGTGGTGTAGAGCGTAAACACCTGGCTGAGGATCAGGCCGCCCATCACGGTGATGCCCAGTGGCTGGCGCAGCGAGGCGCCCTGGCCGATGCCGATGGCCAGCGGTACCGCGCCCAGCACCGCGGCCGATGTCGTCATCATGATCGGGCGCAGACGCAGCACCGCGGCAGCGTGGATGGCCTTGCGCGCTTCCACGCCCTCCTCGCGCTGCAGGTGGATCGCCACGTCGATCATCATGATCGCGTTTTTCTTGACGATGCCGATCAGGAGAATGATGCCGATCAGCGCGATCACCGAGAACGGCGTGTCGAAGATCAGCAGCGCCAGGGTCGCGCCGATGCCGGCCGAAGGCAGGGTCGAGAGGATGGTGATCGGGTGCACGGCATTCTCGTACAGCACGCCCAGCACGATGTAGATCGCCGTCAGCGCGGCCAGGATCAGCAGCGGCAGGCTCGACATCGACTGCGCGTACACCTGTGCCCCGCCGGCGAAACTGCCGTGGATGGAAGCCGGCATGCGGATGGCCTGGATCGCCTGGTTGATCGCCACGGTAGCCTTGCTCAGCGAACCGCCCCGCGGCAGGTTGAACGAGATCGTGGCGGCGACCTGGCCACCTTGGTGGTTGACCTCGGTGGCGGTGTGGTTGTTGGTATAAGTCGCGAACGCCGCAAACGGCACCAGGGTCTCCGCGGCTGTAGTGTCGGCACTGCCGCTGGAGCTGCCGCCCCTGGAATTGGAAATCGCGTTGAGGAGCTGGTTGGCCTCCGCATTGGCGTTCAGCGCGTTGGTACCCGATGCGCGGCCGGCGGCGGCGGAGATCGCGGCGAAGGGGATCATCGGCCTGATGGTGCTGCCGGACATTTGCGTCTGCTCGGTACCGGCGGGATTGCCGGCGGTGGTGCTGAAGTACATGCGATTCAACATCGTCGGGTATTGCCAGTACTGCGGCGCCACTTCCATCACGACGAAGTACTGGTTGAGCG
>JBOHYX010000243.1:0-4294 GCA_050738115.1 Rhodanobacteraceae bacterium | reverse complement strand
TGATGCCATCGCGCGTGCCCGTACCTTCACGCCCAACCCCTCTCCCGGAGGGAGAGGGGAGCAAAGCGCGAATGTCACCACCCTCGATCCGGACGACAAGCGGCACGTCCGGTCCCCGGTCCCCGGTCCCCGGTCCCTGCTCCCCATGAACATCTGCGCGCCCTTCATCAAGCGCCCGATCGGCACGTCGCTGCTGGCGGTGGGCGTGTTCGTGATCGGCATGCTGTGCTACACGCTGCTCGGGATCAGCGCGTTGCCGCAAATGTCGTTTCCGGCCATCTGGGTATCGGCGGGCGAGCCCGGCGCCAGCGCCAATACGATGGCATCGACCGTCATCGCGCCGCTGGAACGCCACCTGGGGCAGATCCCCGGCATCCAGATGATGAACTCGCGCAGCTCCGACGGGAACGGGTTCGTAATCCTGTTCTTCGATTCCGGGGTCGACATCAACTCGGCCGCGCAGCAGGTCGACGCCGCGATCAACGCGGCGGTGCCCGACCTGCCCGCCGGCATCCAGATGCCGCAGTGGCACAAGGCCAATCCCAACGACGACCCGGTGATCACCCTGGCGCTCACGTCGGACACCCAGCCGATGTCCGAGCTGTTCAACGCGGCCAATACCATGCTGCAGCCGCGGCTGTCGCAGTTGCAGGGCGTGGCGTCGGTGGACGTGTCCGGCAGCGCGCAACCCGCCGTGCGCGTGGACGTGAACCTGTACAAGCTGGAGTCGCTTGGACTTTCCACCAACGACATCCGCAACGCCATCACCGCGGCCAACGTGACCTCGCCACAGGGCTTCCTGTCGAATGGCACCACCGAAACCGCGATCACCGCGACCGACCAGTTGCACACGGCGCAGGAGTTCGCGAACCTCGTGATCGCGATCCACAACGACACGCCGGTGTACCTGCGCGACGTGGCCGACGTCTACCAGGGCGCGCAGGACCAGTTCCAGGCGGCCTACTTCGACGGCAGGCGCGCCATCCAGTTGCAGGTGTTCAAGCGCCCGGACGCGAACGTGATCGCCACCGTCGATGGCGTCACGAAGGAGCTGCCGGGCCTCAGGAGCCTGCTGCCGCCCGGCACGCAGTTGACGCCGTATTTCGACGGCACGCAGACGATCCGCGACTCGGTCACCGACGTCCAGATCACGCTCCTGATCAGCCTTTTGATGGTGGTGCTGACGATGGCCGTGTTCCTGCGGCGGCTCGCACCCACGCTGATCGCGACCGCGGCGGTGCCCCTGGCGCTGTCGGGCGCGTTCGTGGTGATGTACGTGCTGGGCTACACCCTCGACAACCTGTCGCTGCTGGCGCTGGTGATCGCGCTGACTTTCGTGGTGGACGACGCGATCGTGGTGATCGAGAACATCATCCGCCACCTCGACGAGGGCAAGACGCCGCTGCAGGCGGCGCTAGACGGCGCGAAGGAGATCGGCTTCACCATCGTCGCGATCACCGCCTCGCTGATCGCGGTGTTCAGCCCGATCCTGTTCATGCCCGGCATCATCGGGATGTTCTTCCGCGAGTTCACGGTCACCGTGATCGCGGCCATCTTCGTGTCGATGCTGGTGTCGCTGACGCTCACGCCCTCGTTGTGCGGCTGTTTCCTGCACCATGTGCCGGCACGCGAATCCCGTCCCACGCGCCTGTCGCGGGCCCTCGACGCCTTCCACGCCGGGATGCTCGGCATCTACACGCGGACGCTCGACTGGACGCTGCACAAGCACCCGAGACTCATCGCCTGGTCGCCGCTGTTCCTGCTGGCATTGACGATCTTCCTGTTCACCAAGGTGACGGCGACCAACTTTCCGCCGCAGGACACCGGGCTGATCTGGGGTCGTGCCAGCGGCGGCAGCGTGATGTCGTTCGCCGACCTCGAGGCCCGCACCCAGAACATCATGAAGATGATCCGCGCCGATCCCGCCGTGCAGTACGTCGGCGCCTCGATCGGCAGCAACTCGCGCGGCGCCAGCGGCTGGTTCAGCATCCAGTTGAAGCCTGAAGGCGTCGGCAAGGGCGACCGGCACGATTCCACCGCGCAGGTGGTCGCACGCCTGTCGGCGAAGGCCGCGCAATATCCCGACCTGACCGTGCGGTTCCGCCCGCACGAAGACCTGCCGAGCGGCGGGGGCGGTACCAGCCAGGGCGGCCAGTACAGCGTCAACCTGCAGGGCAACGATGCATCCGAACTCGAGGAATGGCTGCCGAAGCTGCAGGCACAAGTGCAGAAGAACCCGAATTTCCGGGACGTCGGCACCGACCTCGACGACGCCTCGCTGCTGCAGAACATGGTGGTCGACCGATCGAAGGCCGCGAGCCTCGGCGTATCGATGGCAGCGGTGGACGACGCGCTGTACAACTCCTTCGGGCAGCGTCAGATTTCGACGATCTATTCCGAAGACAACAACTACCAGGTCGTGCTCTCGGCGCTGCCGAGGCAGACCGCGTCGCCCGCGGCCCTCAACGACGTCAAGGTGTTGTCCTCCAACGGCCAGATGGTGCCGCTGAGTGCCATCGCGCACCAGCAATCGACGATCGCGCCGACCTCGATCAGCCACATCAACCAGATGACCAGCATGTCGCTGTCCTTCAACCTGGCGCCCGGCATCACGCTGGGCCAGGCGACCCAGGAGATCAACAAGACGATCGCGGACATGCGCATGCCGGGCGACATCAAGCTCGGCTTCGGCAGTTTCTTCCAGCACTTCCAGCAACAGCAGCAGACCATGCCGCTGTTGCTGCTGGGTGCGATCGTCGCCGTGTACCTGGTACTCGGGATGCTGTACGAAAACCTGGTGCACCCGATCACGATCCTGTCGACCCTGCCCGCGGCGGGCGTGGGTGCGCTGCTGGCGCTGCTGCTGACCAACACGCCGATGTCGATCGTCGCGATGATGGCACTGATCCTCCTGATCGGCCTCGTCAAGAAAAACGCGATCATGATGATCGACTTCGCGGTGGTGGCCGAGCGCGAGGGCAAGACGCCGCTGGATGCGGTGCGCGAAGCGTGCCTCGTGCGCTTCCGGCCGATCATGATGACCACGATGGTCGCGATCCTCGCCTCGGTGCCGCTGGTGATCGGCATCGGGCAGGGCGCGGCGCTCAGGCGCCCGCTCGGCATCGCGATGCTGGGCGGCCTGATCTTCTCGCAAAGCCTCACCCTGCTGTCGACGCCTGCGATCTACCTCGTGTTTGCCTCCTGGGCGCGGCGTCGCCGCGAACGCAGGATGCGAAAGGCGGCGCGCCGCAAGCTGGCGACGCAGAACTAGATCGAGATTCGGGATTCGGGACTCGGAAAGAGCGTAACCGGCGTCCCGGTCGTGCGAGCAACCCTGCCGAACAATCGCCCGCCAGTTCGCGATCTCGAACACACGAGCAGATCCGTCCGCAGTGGCCGCTACAATCGGGCGCTCGTGAGTTGTCGCGGGTTTCCACCCATGTCCAAACACCCCGAGTCCCGAGTCCCGGCTCCCGATTCCCGGCCTTCGAGTCCCGAGTCCCGCCCCACCCGCATCGCCTTCATCGGCGGCGGCAACATGGCGCGCAGCCTGATCGGCGCCCAGCTCGCCCATGGCGCGCCGGCCGCATCGATCCACGTGGCCGAACCGCGCGCGGACGCGCGGGACGCCCTGATCCGTGAGTTCGGCATCGCCGCGTTCGCCGACAACGCCAAAGCCATTGCCGATGCGGACTGCGTGGTGCTGGCCGTCAAACCACAGGTGATGCGCCAGGCCTGCGAAGGCCTGGCCGCGCCACTCGCCGCGACGCGACCGCTGGTGATCTCGATCGCCGCGGGCGTCCGCCTCGGGCAGCTCGAGCGCCTGCTTGGTGCCGGGCTCGCGATCGTGCGCTGCATGCCCAACACACCCGCGCTGGTGGGCGCTGGCGCCGCAGGTCTCTGCGCCAACCGGAAGGTCGACGCCAATCAGCAGGCGATCGCGGAACGGATCCTCGGCGCCGCCGGCATCGTGCGCTGGATCGACGACGAGGCGCAGATGGACACCGTGACGGCGCTGTCCGGATCGGGGCCCGCCTACTTCTTCCTGCTGGTCGAGGCGATGGAGGACGCGGCCGTGCAGCTTGGGCTGCCACGCGATGCCGCGCGCGCGCTCGCGGCCCAGACCTGCCTCGGCGCCGGCCGCATGCTGGCCGACGGCGACGAAAGCGCGGCGGAACTCCGGCGCCGGGTGACTTCCCCGCACGGCACGACGGCCGCCGCACTCGACGTATTCGAACAGGGAAAACTGCGCGGCCTGGTCGAACGCGCGTTGACCGCAGCCAAGCGGCGCGGT
>JBOHYX010000242.1:0-4297 GCA_050738115.1 Rhodanobacteraceae bacterium | reverse complement strand
GTCAATTCGATTTCAATTGCCACGCCGGCTGCACCGCCGCCGCACGTACGGTGGGGTACAGGCCGGCCAGCATCGTCGCCACGATCGCGACGACCAGCGTGGTGGCGAGCAGCGAGACGTCCAGATGCGCAAGGTCGGCTACGTCTTTTGGCAGCACCCAGCCAACCCCCGCGATTCCGAATCCCGTGAGTACCAGCCCCAGTACGCCGCCGGCCAATCCAACGATGCCGGCCTCGACCAGGAATTGCAGATAAATCGTGCCGCGCGAAGCGCCCAGCGCACGCCGCACGCCGATTTCGCTGCTGCGGCGCATGAACTTGGCCAACAACAGGCCCGCGGTATTGACCAGGCAAACCAGCAACAGACCCAGCGCCAGGTAAAGCGAAATTTTGGTGTCGGGCGGCACCACGTGCAGGTAGTCCAGCCACGCCATCAGCCCGCGCAGTCGCACGTTCGGCGTCCAATTCGGATAGCGTTCCCGCGCGAACCCTTCCAGGTAATTACGGTACGCCCGCACGGCGCTGGCGCTGTCGAGTTGCGCCATATACGCGATCCAGACGCAACTCGAGCGTTGCAGCCCGACGAAGCCCTTCTGCGCGGGCGACTGGAAACAATTCGTGTTGCCCTGGTTCGACATGCCCATGGCGATCGCGGTGTTGAAGGGCAGGAACAGGTCGTCGGGCTGGCTGTGAAAGGCGCCACCATTGACCACGTCGTAATAACGCGGTTGCGGATTCCAGTCCTTCAGCACCCCAACCACGCGGTAACCATGTCCCTCGATGTTCAACGTTTTGCCGACGCTGTCGTCGCCGTCGAATACCCTGCGATTGAGCCTGCTGCTGATCACCGCCACCTGCGCGCGGCTGGCGTCGCTGTTCGCGCTCCAGCCGCTCCCATACTTGAACGGCACGTCCAGCATCCGGAAAAATTCACCGAATACCGCCTCACCGGTCACACTGATCGGATGCTTGGCAGGATCGGCGGGCACCACCGATGGTGCGACCTGGTACATCGCCGACTGCAACGCTGCGCGGTGGTCGCGCATCAGCGCCACCGCGTCGTCGTAGTCGAGTTGATCCGGCGGCCCGCTGGTGCCAGGTTGCGTCGGGTCGACGCTCCGCGCCGTCGGGCCCCACGGATCGATCTGCGGAACGAACAATTCCGACGACTTCCACGGGATCGGATCTCCCGACACCGCGCGGAATACCGACCAGGTGGTCATCGACGCGGCCACGCCGAAACCGATCGTGACGATCATCAGCGCCGTCAACACGGGATTGCGCTTGAGGCTGCGAAGAGCGAGATCGAGGTAGTACGCGAACACAGTCCTGGCTCCCTGATCAAGCTCCAAATCTTCGAGTCGTCATTCCGGGGCCATCGCCGGCTTCATCGGCGATGGAACCCGGAATCCAGCTCTTTGCGATACAGCCAAAGCAGGAGCTGGATTCCGGGTTCGGCCGCGGTGAAACCGCGGCAGCCCCGGAATGACGAAGATGGAAGGCCTTGCCGAGCGACGCTCCATCACGCGCTCAGCGCCGACGCGCCGCAGGCCATGTCGAGATTCAGCGACAGCGCAAAGGAGTAGTACGGCATGTCGAATCCGGAGTAGGCAGCGCCGGCGTCGGCCTGCTCGGGCGGCGTCGCTGCGCGCTCACGCTGCAACTCGCGCAACTGGTCGGCGCTCGGGCGCACCGTGATGGTGGGCAGCGTGATGATCTGTTGCGCACGCACCGGTGGCGGCGCGGCGCTGGCGACGGTGGCCGGGCTCCACCCGTGGAGCCACGCGAGCACCGCGCAGTTGATGGCGATGGCGACGACGATGGCGATGAGTTTCTGGACGTTCATGGCTGGACTCCTGTGTTGCAACCACCCGCGAGCGGAATGGACTGACGGGATTCGCTGCACTGAGCTACACGATCCGCGCCCGTCGCCCCGGGTGGCAGTGAGGGTTGTCACCCCACGCAGGTCACACCGCGCCCCCTTCCGTCGCCGCCTCGGCGTGCCGCGGCGCCGCGTGGAAGCGCGGCTCCTCGGCGATATCCACGGCCTGGCCGTCGATGACGTGGACGCTGCGCTGCGCGCGTGCCGCGAGTTCGGGGTCGTGGGTCACCATCACGATGGTCGCGCCGCCGCGATGGATGCCTTCCAGCAGTTCCATCACGCCGCGCGCCATCTGTGTATCCAGGTTGCCCGTCGGTTCGTCGGCGAGCAGCAGGCGCGGCGAACCCGCCAGCGCGCGTGCGATCGCAACGCGCTGCTGCTGGCCGCCCGAAAGTTCGGCCGGGTAGTGCTTCATGCGCGAGGCGAGACCCACGCGTTCCAGCGACTCCTGGATACGCTGCTGGCGCTCGGCGGATTTCATGCCGCGGTAACGCAGCGGCACCTCGACGTTGTCGTGCACGTTGAGATCGGGGATAAGGTTGAAGCTCTGGAACACGAAGCCGATCTTTTCGTTGCGGATCTTCGAGCGCGCGTTGTCGCCGAGCCCGCTGACGTCGACGCCATCCAGCAGATATTCGCCGCCGGTGAAGCTTTCCAGCAGACCCGCGATGGTCAGGAAGGTGGTCTTGCCCGAGCCCGACGGGCCCATCACCGCGACGAATTCGCCCTCCTTCACGTCGATGTTGAAGTCGCGCAGGGCGTAGGTCTCCACCACTTCGGTGCGGTAGACCTTGGACAGGTGGGTCATCTTGAGCATTGGAATTTCCTCGGTGGTGGTGGTTGGATGCGGGTGATGGATGGATGGTTTATGACTCGGGACTCGGGACTCGGGACTGGGGACTGGGGACTTGCGATTCGGGATTAGGGATTCGGGATTCGGAAGACGCGCTTTTGACGATTCCCGTCTCCTGTCTCCCGAATCGCGGCTCTCATCAATTGCTTATCGCGACGCGCGCGGCGCCATTGAAGTTGCTGGTTCCGGAAATCACGACCTTCTCTCCGGCCGTGAGGCCCTGCAGGATTTCGACCTTGTCGATGGAGCTCGGGCCCAGCGTCACCGGCGTCTTGTAGGCGATGCCGTCGCGAACGACGTAGGCGTAACGGCCGCCGGACTCATCCACGAACGAGCCGCGGGCGACGGTGAGGACGTTCTCGCGCTTGTCGAGGATGATCCGCACCGACAGGCGCTGGTTCTGGCGCAGGTCCCTGGGCTTGTTGCCCTCGAAGCGCACGCGCGCGACGACTTCGCCGTTCACGACTTCCGGCGAAATCGCGCTGACCGCGCCTTTCCAGTCGTTGCCGTTGCCGCTGATCACGGCCGGCATCGCGGGCGCGAGGTCGCGCGCGAAGCTCTCGGGCACGTTCACCTGCACTTCGAGCGCCGACAAATCGACGACGGTCAGGAGCTTCGAATCCTTCGGAACGGTCGCGGTCTGCGCGATGAACAACTGGCCGACCTGGCCATCGACCGGCGAGCGCACGTTCAAGTCGTCGACTTGCCGCTCGAGGTCGGCGACCAGCAGCTTCTGCCGCTCCCAGGCGAGCTTCTTCGCCTGGATTTCCAGGGTCAGGCTGGAATCGTCCATGCCGAGGTTGGACCTCGCGTGGCGCAGCAGGATCTGCGCCTTTTCCAGCGCGTCGTGGTGACGGTCGACGTCCAGTTGCGAAACCGCGCCCTTCTGGAATCCCTGCTGGTAACGCTGCAGGTCGCGCGCCGCGCTCTTTTCGTTGATGCTGGCGTTCTCGAACGCTTCCTGGAGTGTCGAGCGCTGCTGGTTGGCGCTGATCTTCGCCTGCTGGTAAGCCACCAGCAGCGCGTCCTGGTTGTTCTGCTCCTGCGCGAGCTTGTTGGTGAGCTCGGGACTCGCGATCACCGCCAGCACCTGGCCCTTCTTGACCTTGTCGCCGGCGTGCACCTTGAGCACGACCGCGCCGGCCGCATTCGCGTACAGGGTGGGACTGACCGCCGCGACGACCCGGCCATCGGCGGCGATGTCGCGCACGAACGGGCCGCGTTCGACCGTCGCGATCTGCAGCCGCGACGCACTCACCGACGCGCCCGCCGAGAACAGCCGCACCGCACCCGGAAGCAGCCATACCAGCAGCACGACGATCACCACGCCGATGCCGGCAAGGATCGCCAGTTTCTTCCTGCTGATGTGCTTCTCGATGATGCGGTCGGTCGCCGAGGTGTCGCGAATGCTCATGCGGGGTCTCCGGCCGCAGTGCGCGGCCATACCCACCTAGAGCAAATCCGATGCCAACGGTTTTATAAATTTTATTCCCTTGCGATCAATGGGTTGGATATTAACGTTGGCCAGAACAAGTGTCCGCGGACAGTCCGCGGACACTCTCG
>JBOHYX010000241.1:0-4336 GCA_050738115.1 Rhodanobacteraceae bacterium | reverse complement strand
GCGTCCTCGCCTGCGATCGTCGTGCCCGCGTGCGCCGTGACCTCATCGAAAACCTTCATGCCGTGTTCCAGCGTCTCGCCGAAACGCTGTTCCTCGGCGCGCAGCGCATCCTCGACGAACGCGTGCTTCGCCGCGAGTTCCGGGTACGCCTCGCCCATCTCCGCCACCAGCGGCGCGACCATCTTCCAGAAGAAGTCGCCGCGCACGCCCAGCATCCAACCATGCCGCAGCGCACGGCGGATGATTCGGCGCAGCACGTAGCCGCGGCCTTCGTTGGAAGGCAGCACACCGTCGACGAGCAGGAATGCGCAGGCGCGGATGTGGTCGGCGATCACGCGCAACGATTTGTTCTCGCGGTCCTGGCAGCCGGTCAGCTTTTGCGCCACGTCGATCAGGCGCTGGAACAGGTCGATCTCGTAATTCGAATGCACGCCCTGCAATACCGCGGCCAACCGCTCGAGGCCCATGCCCGTGTCCACACACGGTGCCGGCAACGGAGTCAGCGTGCCATCCGCCGCGCGGTCGAACTGCATGAACACGAGATTCCAGATTTCGATGTAACGATCGCTGTCCTCGTCCTTCGAGCCAGGTGGACCGCCCGCGACTTCGGACCCATGGTCGTAGAAGATTTCGCTGCACGGCCCACACGGGCCGGTATCGGCCATCTGCCAGAAATTGTCGGACGCGAACGGCGCACCTTGGTTGTCGCCGATCCGCACGATGCGTTCGGCCGGTACGCCGACCCCGTCACGCCAGATGCCGTACGCGTCATCGTCGGTGTGGTATACGGTGACCCACAGTTTTTCGGGCGGGAGATTGAACACGCCGGTGAGCAGTTCCCACGCCCACTCGATCGCCTCCTTCTTGAAATAGTCGCCGAACGACCAGTTGCCGAGCATCTCGAAGAAGGTGTGGTGGCGCGCGGTGTAGCCGACCGAGTCGAGATCGTTGTGCTTGCCGCCCGCGCGCAGGCAGCGTTGCACATCGGCCGCGCGCACGTAGGGCAACTTCTCGCTGCCGAGAAACACGTTCTTGAACTGCACCATCCCCGAGTTGGTGAACAACAAGGTCGGGTCGTTGGCGGGCACCAGCGGCGCCGATGGCACGATGGTGTGGGCCCGATCCCTGAAGAAGTCCAGGAATCGCGCGCGAATCTCAGCGGTTTTCATGCGGTTGCGTCGCAAAGCTCATGAAGTGTGCTCAACCCATCGAAGCGGGCTGAAGGCGTTACCATCAATCGCCGGGGTCACCGACCTCGGAACGGGCGACGATTCTAACGGTGGCGGCGGCGAAACCGCGACGCAACAGGAATGCCGCGCGTTTGGCGCGTTCGGCGTGGTCGCCGGCAGGCCTGGTGCCGTACTTCTTGCGAAGTTGCGCCGCAGCCAAGGCTTCCCAGTCGGCCTCTGCGGCATCGATCAAAACGCGGATCGCCGGATCCGTGAGCCCGTGCGAGCGCAGCTCGGCCCGGATGCGGGCCGGTCCGTAACCCTGCCCCAGCCGCGCCCGCATGATCATCTCGCCGAAGCGGTGATCGTCCTGGTAGTTCTGTTCGCGCAATTTCCTGATGGCCGACTCGGACTCGGCCTCGTCGCACCCTGCATGCTCGAGCCGCGCGCGCAGTTCGCGCCGCGAATATTCGCGGCGCGCCAGCATCCCGAGCGCGCGGTCGTAGGCACTGCGATGGGCAACATCATCCCTGGGTTCGCGAACGCGTTTCATGCGCACCATTGTAGGAGCGGCCCTCGGCCGCGACCTGGGCCCGCCCGGGCGAACCGGTCGCGCGCAGGCGCGCTCCTACAGCCTCAACGTCATTACGCCTCGACTTCCTCGGTGCTTTCGGTCGCCGCCACGCCACCTTTCCGGATACCAGCCAGCAACTTCGCACGCAATGCTTCGTCCAGTTGCTTCGCCGCGGCTGGATTGTCCTTGAAGTACTGGCGGGCGTTCTCCTTGCCCTGCCCGATCCGCTCGCCGCCGTAGCTGTACCAGGCGCCGGACTTCTCGACCAGATTGTTGGCGACGCCGAGCTCGATCAATTCGCCTTCGTAGGACGTGCCCTCGCCGTACAGGATCTCGAACTCTGCCTGCCGGAACGGCGGTGCCACCTTGTTCTTGACGACTTTCACGCGGGTCTGCGAACCGATCACTTCCTCGCCCTTCTTGACCGCGCCGATGCGGCGGATGTCGAGCCGCACCGACGCGTAGAACTTCAGCGCGTTGCCGCCGGTCGTAGTCTCCGGGTTGCCGAACATCACCCCGATCTTCATGCGGATCTGGTTGATGAAGATCACCAGCGTGTTGGACCGCTTGATGTTGCCGGTGAGCTTGCGCAGCGCCTGGCTCATCAGGCGGGCGTGCAGGCCCATGTGGTTGTCGCCCATTTCGCCTTCGATCTCGGCCTTGGGCGTCAGCGCCGCGACCGAGTCGACCACCACCACCTCCACCGCGTTGGAGCGCACCAGCATGTCGGCGATTTCCAGCGCCTGTTCGCCGGTGTCGGGCTGCGAGACGAGCAGGTCGTCAACCTTGACGCCCAGCTTTTCGGCGTAGGTCGGATCGAGCGCATGCTCGGCATCGATGAACGCCGCCGTACCGCCGTTCTTCTGGCAACTTGCAATCACCTGCAGCGTGAGCGTGGTCTTGCCCGAGGATTCCGGGCCGTAGACTTCGACCACGCGGCCACGCGGAAGGCCACCGACACCCAGCGCCACGTCGAGTCCCAGCGAACCCGTGGACACAACGTCGATGGCTTCGCTGGTGCGGTCGCCCATGCGCATCACCGCGCCCTTGCCGAACTGCTTCTCGATCTGCCCGAGTGCGGAAGCCAGGGCGCGGCGCTTGTTGTCGTCCATTGCGTGTTCCTCGAAATGTCGTACCGAAGTGAAGTATGGCGGAGCCGGTTCTCACGGCGTGCGACGGCCCGAACCCCGCGTCCCGGTCATTATTCCATACCGCCTGGACGCGGGCAGCAGCGCGCGCCGCGTCAGGCTGTCAGGATTTCCCGAATGCCTTCGAGCGCGGCCACAACGGTTTGCCGGCGCACCGCGTCACGATCGCCGTCGAAGCGGAAACCCTCGGCTTGTGGATGGTCGCCGCGACGCTGCCACGCAATCCAGACGGTACCGACGGGCTTGTCCGGGGTGCCGCCGGAAGGCCCCGCGATCCCGGTGACCGCAACCGCGACCGTTGCGTCGAAACGCGCGAGCACGCCAGCCACCATTTCGAGCGCACATTCGCGACTGACCGCGCCATGCCGCGCAAGCGTGCCCGCCGTGACACCGAGGAGCCGCTGCTTGGCGGCATTGCTGTAGGTCACCGCGGTTCCCCAAAACCAGTCAGAGCTCCCGGGGATGTCAGTCAGGAGCTTGGCGATCCAGCCGCCGGTACACGATTCGGCGGTGGCAAGTACCAGGCCGCGTCGAAGCAGTCCCTGCGCCGCTGCTTCGACGCTTGCGCGCAGTGCCACGTCATCGGGGATATCGGGCACGCTTCAGCGCCTCGCCAGAATGGCCCTTTGTACCGCATCCTGACGCGCCCGCCAACCGCGCAGCCAGTCCAGCAGGTTGGGACCGACGCCGTGTGCGTGCGACACTGCGCGCTGCCACGACCCGCCGAAGCCCGATGGACCAGGCCGAACTCGCCCGCCACACGCCGTTGATGCGCCAGTACTTCGCCGCCAAGGCCGAATACCCGCACACCCTGCTGTTCTTCCGGATGGGCGATTTCTACGAGCTGTTCTACGACGACGCACGCAGGGCCGCGCGATTGCTCGACATCACGCTTACCCAGCGGGGCGAATCCGCCGGCGCGCCGATCCCGATGGCGGGCGTGCCCTGGCACTCGGTCGAGTCCTACCTCGCCAAACTGGTGCGCGCGGGCGAATCGGTCGCGATCTGCGAACAGGTGGGCGACCCGAACGGCAAGGGTCCGATGGAGCGCAAGGTCGTGCGCGTCGTGACGCCCGGCACGCTCACCGACGAAGCGCTGCTGCCCGAGCGCCGTGACAACCTGCTGCTGGCGATCGCCGCAGGTTCGCCGGGGTACGGGTTGGCGTGGGTGGACCTCGCGGGTGGACGCTTCGTCTTGACCGAAGTCGCCGACGCCGACGCACTCGCCGCCGAACTTGCGCGCCTCGCACCCGCGGAAACACTGGTCAGCGAGGCCATTGGCTGGCCTCAATCCGTCACGTCGATGACCGGCCTGCGTCTGCGTCCGCCGTGGAATTTCGATGCAACCAGCGCGCAACGGGAACTGACGCGCTTCTTCGGCACCCGCGATTTGTCAGGGTTCGGCGCCGACCACGTGCCGCTGGCGGTCGCGGCAGCCGGATGCC
>JBOHYX010000240.1:0-4337 GCA_050738115.1 Rhodanobacteraceae bacterium | reverse complement strand
GCGCTGGGCGAGGCCATGTGCGTTCATCCCGTACATCAGCCCGAAGTTGATCATCTTGGCGACGCGCCGCTGTTCGGGCGTGACTTGGCCCGACGCGACCCCGAACACCTCGGCGGCGGTCTCGCGATGCACGTCCTCGTCATGCTGGAACGCGCGCGTGAGGCCGGGATCGCCCGACATGTGCGCCATGATCCGCAGCTCGATCTGCGAGTAGTCCGCTGCCAGCACCCGCCAGCCGGCAGGCGCGATGAAGGCGTCGCGGATGCGCCGCCCCTCCTCGCTGCGCACCGGGATGTTCTGCAGGTTCGGGTCGGTGGACGACAGCCGCCCGGTCGCGACCGCGGCCTGGTGGTAGCTGGTATGCACGCGGCCGGTGCGCGGGTTGACCATCTCCGGCAACTTGTCGGTGTAGGTCGAACGCAGCTTGGCGAGCTGCCGGTAGTCGAGGATCAGGCGCGGCAATTCGTGCTCGCCGGCGATGGCTTCCAGCGCTTCCTCGTTGGTGGAAGGCTGGCCGGTCGGCGTCTTGACGGCCACGCGCAGCCCGAGTTCATCGAACAGCAGCGCCTGCAATTGCCTGGGCGAATCGACGTTGAACGCGTGCCCGGCGAGGTGTTGCATCACTTCCTCGAGCGTGTGCATCCGCGCGCCGAGCTGCAGCCTTTGCGCGTTGAGCGCCGCGACGTCGATCAACACGCCGCGCTGTTCCATGCGTGCGAGTACCGGCACCAGCGGCATCTCGATGCCGGTGAGCACGCTGGCGAGCGTCGGCTCGGCTTCAAGCTTCGGCCACAGCATCTCATGCAGCCGCAACGTGACATCCGCGTCTTCGCCGGAGTAGCGGCAGGCCACGTCGAGCGCGACTTCGGAAAACGGGATCTGCTTGGCGCCTTTGCCGGCGACGTCCTCGTAATGGACCGTGTCGTAACCCAGCCAGCGTTTGGCGAGCGTGTCCATGTCGTGGCGGCTGGCCGTCGCGTTCAACACGTACGATTCCAGCATCGTGTCGAAGGCGACCCCATGGACCGCGATGCCGTAGTTGGACAGCACATTGCAGTCGTACTTGGCGTGCTGGCCAACCTTCGGGCGATCCGAGTCCTCGAGGATCGGTCGCAGCGCCTCCAACACGTCGTCGCGCCCCAGTTGCGCGGGCACGCCGGGATAGGCGTGGCCGACCGGGATGTAGCACGCCTTGCCGGGTTCCACCGAAAACGACAATCCGACCAGCTCCGCGCGCATCGGATCAAGCGAGGTCGTCTCGGTGTCGAAGGCGATGAGGCCGGCCGTGCGCAGCTTCGCCAACCAGGCGTCCAGTTGGTCGCGCGTGGTGACGAGCTCGTATTCGTTCCCGGGAATCGGGAGACGGGAATCGGGAATGGGCACAGCCGCGCCCACCAGCGATGCGGCGGCTCCAGGTGGCTCCGCCGGCGCACCACCTGGCCCCGCGGCGCCGGTCGCGATTCCCGATTCTCCATTCCCGATTCCCGGCTTTTCCAGCTCCTTCAACGCCTGCCTGAACTCGTAACGCGTGTACAGCCCGCGCAGCACGTCGACGTCCGGCGCGCGCAGTTTGAGGTCCCGAGGTTCTTCATCCAGCGGCACATCGGTCTTGATGGTGGCGAGTTGGCGCGAAACCGGCAATTGCGCGAGCGTGGCGCGCAGGTTCTCGCCGACCTTGCCGCCGACCTCTTCGGCGTGTGCGATCACCGCGTCCAGCGAGCCGTACTGGGCCAGCCATTTCACGGCGGTCTTCGGGCCGCATTTCGGCACACCGGGAATGTTGTCGATGGCGTCGCCCATCAACGCCAGGTAGTCGATGATGCGTTCGGGCGGCACGCCGAACTTTTCGATCACGCCGGCGCGGTCGGTGCGGGTGTGGGTCATGGTGTTGACGAGCGTCACCTGCGGGCCGACGAGCTGCGCGAAGTCCTTGTCGCTGGTGGAGACCTCGACCTCGATACCATCGCGCGCGGCACGGATCGCGAGCGTGCCGATCACATCGTCAGCTTCGACCCCCGGCACCCGCAGGATGGGAAATCCGAGCGCCTTGACGATGTCCAGCATCGGCGCGACCTGGACGCGCAGGTCGTCCGGCATCGGTGGCCGGTTGGCCTTGTATTCGGGATAGATTTCATCGCGGAAGGTCGGGCCGGGCGCGTCGATCACGAAGGCCGCGTAATCCGGCGCCGCCTGCAGGGTCGCGCGCAGCATGCCGACCACGCCGAACAGCGCGCCGGTCGGCTCGGCGGCTGCGTTGCTGAGCGGTGGCAGGGCGTGAAACGCGCGGTGCAGGTAACTCGAACCGTCGATGAGCGTGAGCTTCGTCATGCCCGGATTGTCGCATGCACGTCCGGATAACGCGGCGCGTGTATGCTGGCGTCAAGGGGATGTCGATCGCTGGAGGCGTGCCATGAAACCGCTGACGTGGCTGATCGCGATGGCGCTGCTGGTGGGACTGCCGGCCGCTCAGGCGCAACAGGTGCTGGGAACCGCATCGACCCCGCCGCCGCCACCCGGATCGGCGTTGCCGCCGCCCGGCATCAACGAACCCGGCGCCAAGCCGGTGCCTCAGTCGAGCGCCGCCCCGACCAGCGCGCGGCCGCAGTCGGTGCCCTTGCCGGATACCGGGATTCCGCCTTCGCTGGCGCCGGCCGCGCGGGAAGCCGCGGGCCGCGGCGACAGCACCGACGTGACCCGGCGCGTCGATGCCCAAGGCGACGTCATCCAGCAGACCAGCCGCGGTGGCGTGGTGTACGAGGAACAAATCACGCCCAAGCACGGCGTGACGCAGACGTACAAGTACAACAGCCCGAACGGCAGTCTCGTGCCTGATCCCCGCCTCGGTCCGGTGCAGCCCGTCTACTACACCCTTTACCAGTGGAATGGCCCGCGCAAGGCGGCCAAACCGGCCAGCGGCGCCAGCGCGCCGGCGGCCCCGCTGCCGCCGCCCCCCGCGTCCAGCCCGCCCGGCGGGAAGTAATTGGCCCCTCAACCCGTGGCGCCGGCCAGGCGCTCGCAGGGGAAACACCAACATCGTCATTCCGGGGCCGCCGCCAGGCTTCATCGGCGGCGGAACCCGGAATCCAGTGACTTTTCAACCAAAGAGCAAAGGAGCTGGATTCCGGGTTCGACCCGCGATAAAGCTGCGGGTCGCCCCGGAATGACGAGGTAAAGATTGTTTTGCGCGCTGGCGGTAGCGGCATTCCCCGGCCGCGCGGCGCGCGCAAGCACTGCGTGTCAGCCATCGAGTTCCGGATAGTGGCGGAAGATGCCGTCTTCGTTGAAGGGGATGCGGCGCGGCGAGGCGAGGTACTTGGCGACGTTCGGACGCGCCGCGACCCGTTCGTGCAACGCCACGCAATGCGGAAGTGATCCTTCCAGACCGCGCATCGCGCGCGGAAACGCATAGCGCAGCCCTTCGATGACCTGGAACAGCGACAGATCCACATAGGTTGTCGCAATGCCGACGAGACCACGCGGTCGGCTGCGCCGGTTGTTCGGTCTGTTGTTCGCGAGCACCCGTTCGAACCAGCCGAGGTACTTCGGCAGGCGTTCGCGCGTGAGGTGCGAGCTGCGCCGTCGCGCTTCGTCACGCTGGTCCTCGTAGTAGAGGCTGCCGGCAATCGGGTGATGGCTGTCGTGGACCTCGGCCACGAGGTCGGTGATCGTCAGTTGCAACTGGTGCGTCCACCGGCGTGCGGCTTCGCCGGTCGGAGCGAGGCCGAGCCTGGGCCCCAAGTACAGCAGGATGTTCGCGGTCTGGCCGATGAGGTCGCGTCCCGCCTTGAGGAACGGCGGCGCGAACGATGGATGGCCTGTCGCGGGATTCTGCAGCCAGCGCAGCAGCGCCTGCGAGCCGTCCGGCCCGCGCGCCACGTCGACGTAACTGGCGGCGGCATCCTCCAGTGCGAGGCGGACGAATTCGCCGCGGCCCTGGATGCCGGGCCAGTAGTGGAGTTCGAATTGCATGGGGAGACAGGGAGACGGGGAGACGGGGAGACGAGGAAACGAGGAGGTGGCCGAATTTTCTCGTTTGAGCGAGCGCAGCGAGCGGTCGTTTCTTCGTTTCTTCGTTTGAGCGAGCGGTCGTTTCGCCGAGACTACTCCGATCGGCGGGTGCGTCGGCGCCGCGCATTCGATCGAACGTTGCGGCGCTTGCGTGGTCACACCGCTGAGTGGTCACGACGCGACCGCTGAGTCGGAGCGGCCTTCGGGTCGCACGGAGTGTAAGGGGACGGCGGGGCTGGCCGGTTGTTGTGGCCACCCGCGCGAGACGCTGCATCCGCCATCAGTCCTTCAAGCCGCGAGCATGTGCATTGCGGAGACGCCGATGGCCG
>JBOHYX010000239.1:0-4340 GCA_050738115.1 Rhodanobacteraceae bacterium | reverse complement strand
TGTCGCGGCATGCACCGTTGACCAAAGTCATCACCGGGTTCGCAGCGCAGCACGCCAGCGACAAGGAACGCGGCGGCGCGTGCACCGCGGCGGCGCTGATGGGCATGACCAACATCTACTACCGCTTCCTGCACCTGGTCGAAAACGACGAGTACGCCACGCTGCGCGCGGGCCTGCGCATGAACGCGATGGCGAACCCGGCTTGCGACAAGATCGATTTCGATCTCGCGGCGCTTGCGGTATCGGCCATCAACGGCTGCGGAAGCTGTGTCGCTTCGCATGAGCGCGCGTTGCGCAAACACGGCGTTTCGGCACAGGCGGTCCAGAGCGCCGCCCGTATCGGGGCCGTGATCCATGCGGTGGCGGTGGCGCTGGAAGGCGCGGCCAGCGAGGCCTGCGAACCGACCGCCAAGGCCGCGTGAGGGACATTGCTCGTCATTCCGGCGCGACAAAAACCCGATTCCGGGTTCCGCCGCCGATGAAGCCGGCGACGGCCCCGGAATGATGGGCGGAGAATCCAGGCTCGTTGGGTTCCAGGTCCGCGCCCACCGGCAACCGGTACTTCTGTCACTGGTGACGCGCGGTCGGGCGTGATGGACTTCGGGGTTGTCCGCTTGCGTTCGGAGTTGCCGGATGCGTTTGATCCCTGCACTGGTGCTGGCAGCCTTGCTGGCGTTTTCCGGCTCGGCCGTTGCGCAGCGCCCTTCCGCGCCACCGCAATCCACCACCGCATCGGGATCCTTCAACGCGCCGCCATTGACCCGGCTGCCCGACTGGGCCGTGCCGACGTCCTACGATCTCGCGATCAGGAGCGATCCCGACCAGGCCGGCTACAGCGGTACGGTCACGATCGCGGTGACCCTCAAGAAGGCTTCGAACGACCTGTGGCTGCACGGCAAGGATCTGAAGGTTTCCAGCGTCGCCGTCATCGACGCGAAGGGCGACACGCACGCGGGCAGGTACGCCGACGCGGTGACGAAGGCGGCCGGGCAAGCGGGCGTCGCGCGCGTCGCTTTCGGCACCACGCTGCCGCCGCAGAAGATCAAGTTGAAGTTCGCATTCACCGCCCCCTACAACAAGACCCTGCAGGGCTACTACAAGGTGGTGTTCGCGGGCAACGCGTACCTGCAGACGCAGATGGAGCCGATCAGCGCGCGCCTGGCGTTTCCGTGTTTCGACGAGCCGGGATTCAAGGCTCCGCTGACGCTTTCGCTCACGATTCCCGATGCCGACAAGGCCGTCGCGAACGCGCCGCAGGCCAGCGACAAGCCCGCCGCGGAGAAGGGCTGGAAGACGATCACGTTCGAGCCCACCAAGCCGCTGCCGACCTATCTGTACGCGTGGCTGGTCGGTCCGTGGGATATCGTGAACGGTCCGACCATTCCGCCGTCGAAGTGGCGTTCGGAGCCGATACCGCTGCGCGGCATCGCCACCAGGGGCAATGGTCCGAAACTCGAGCGCGCATTGGCGATGACGCCCGCCATCATCGAGCACGAGGAAGCCTATTACGGGTTCGGGTATCCGTTCGGCAAGCTCGACCTTGCGGCACTTCCTGACTTCTCCGCCGGTGCGATGGAGAACGCGGGCCTGATCACCTTCCGAGATTTCCTGCTGCAGCTCGACAAGAACGCGACGCCGGGCCAGGTCCGCAGCGTGTTCAACGTCGAGGCCCACGAGGAGGCGCACCAATGGACCGGCGACACCGTCACCCTCGAGTGGTGGAACGACATCTGGCTGAACGAAGCCTTTGCGACCTGGATGCAGCAGAAGATCGAAGGCGAAATCCACCCCGAATGGCAGGCGCACCTCGGCCGCATCACCGGCGGTCTGCATGCAATGCAGAACGACAGCCTCGCGAGCGCGCGCATGATCCGCCAGCCGATCACCGGCAATGGGGACATCGAGACTGCGTTCGACGGCATCACTTACCAGAAGGGCGCCGCGGTCATCGGCATGTTCGAGCACTTCGTCGGTGACAAGGTGTTCCGATCAGGCATGCGCGCGTACATCAAGGCGCACGCGTTCGGCAACGCCGATGCCGATGACCTGGTCGACGCGATCGCTACCGCCGCCGGCAAGGGCGAGAAGTTCAAGGCGGCCTTCAAGAGCTTCCTGAACCAGAACGGAGTGCCGCTGCTCACCACGAAGCTCGATTGCGATACCAAGGACGACGCGGTGCTGGACCTCACGCAGAGCCGTTACCTGCCGTACGGTTCGAAGGCGAGCCCGGACCGCCTGTGGGGCATCCCCGTGTGCGTGCGCTTCCCGAACGGGGTGCAGTGCCAGTTGCTGGGCACCAAGACCGGCGACATGAAGGTCGCGGGCGGCCAGTGCCCGGCGTGGTACATGCCGAACGCCGACGGCGATGGCTACTACCGCTTCGAGATGGCGAAGGCCGACCGGGCCGCGCTGGCGAAGGTCATCTCGCAGCGCAAGGACGGCGAACAGCTCGTGTACGACGATTCGACCGGCGCGGCGTTCCAGCGTGGCGACCTCGACGCCGGCGACGTGCTGACCGAAATGCGCCAGTTCGCCCCGTCACCGGTGCGGCAGATCGCACTGGCGCCACTGGATACCATCGAGTGGATCTACGACCACGAAGCCAGCACCCCCGCCGAGAAGGCTGCCGTTCGCGATGCGGTCGCCAAGGCTTATCTGCCACGGCTCGAGAAGCTTGGTTACCAGCGCAAACCCGGCGAGTCGCCGGATGCCGCGCTGATGCGGGCGAGCCTTGCCGAAACGCTGGGTCTCGAGTTCAAGGTGCCGCAGGTGCGCGCCGCGCTGCTGAAGCAGGGCGAAGCGGCGCTGAAGATGAAGCATGGCATGCCGGATCTCGACGCTGCCAACCCGGACCTGCTGGGCTCGGCGCTTGCAGTCGCCGTCGAGCAGCAGGGCAAACCCGCGGTCGATGAGCTGCTCGCGGCGCTCCCGAAGACCACCGATCCCGTGAAGCGCAACGCGATGCTGGGCGCGCTCGGCCATGCGCAGGGCGCCGAAGCCGACGTTGCACGTGATTTCGCGCTGGGCAAGAACGTCAAGGTGGGCGAAATGGCGATGGTGCTCCACGGCGGGCGCAGCACGCCGGCGCAACGCGACGGGCGGTGGACGTGGTTCACTGCGCACTATGACCAGGTCGTCGCGCGCACCGGCGTGTTCTCGGGCGGCTTCCTGCCGATGCTCGCTGCCGGCGGCAGTTGCTCGGATGCCGCCGCCGAGCGTGTGGAAGCATTCTTCAAGCCGAAGCTTGGTGAGGTGCCCGGACTCGATCGCGGCCTCGCGCAGACCCATGAATCGATCATGCTGTGCAGCGCGCTCAAATCACGGCAGAATCCCGCATCGCTCATGCAGTGAACCGGCAAGCGCGACGGGCCGGCTGCGCGCGGCTGCGAACAGAAGCGTCGAGCCAGCATGCGTCCCGGGTTTCTGCTCTGCGCTGAGTGACATCCGCGTACGGAGGGAAGCGTGCAGGACCATTCTCTTGCTCGTCATTCCGGGGCCATGGCCGGCTCTACGGGCCATGGAACCCGGAATCGATGTTCTTTGCTGCTCGCTACATGGTTCCTGTCACCTCGACGACATATGCGCGGGAGCCAGTGCCGCGGGTGGCAAGAGGGCTGGATCCGGTCGGGTGCGCGGACAACGGCGGCAAAATGATGGCCGCGGTGCGTGCGCTGTTGGACGAAGGTGCGAAAGCGCTGCGCGGCGATGACCCGCGCCGCGAAGCGACGTTGCTGCTGCACCATGTCCTTGGCATCTCCGACGCGTGGCTGGTCGCGCATGCGGATGATCCGGTCGACGTGATGTCCGCTGCAGCGTTCCGGGCGTTGATCGAACGCCGCGCAGGCGGCGAGCCAATCGCGTACCTCACCGGCACGCGCGGATTCCACGCACTCGAGTTGCGCGTGACGCCGGACGTGCTGATCCCGCGTCCGGACACCGAATTGCTGGTCGATTTGGCGTTGCAGCGGGCGCCTGACGATACGTGTGCCATCGCGGATCTCGGTACGGGCTCGGGTGCCGTCGCGCTCGCGATCGCGCACGCGCGGCCGCGCGCGCATGTGTTGGCGACCGACGTGAGCACAGCGGCGCTGGATGTGGCCCGCGGCAACGCGGCGCGCCTGGGGTCGCGCAACGTCGAATTCGTCCAAGGTGATTGGTGCGCGGCGCTGGGCGATCAGCGGTTCGACCTGATCGTATCCAATCCACCCTACATCGCGGAAGCGGACCCGCATCTGCGCGAAGGCGACCTGCGCTTCGAACCGGCGCTGGCGTTGTCATCCGGCCGTGACGGGCTCGATGCGATCCGCTCGATCGCGTCCGGTGCACAAAAACGCCTGCGC
>JBOHYX010000238.1:0-4363 GCA_050738115.1 Rhodanobacteraceae bacterium | reverse complement strand
CGCGGAAGCCGAGGATCATGGTCTTGCCCGATCCGGCTACGCCGTGGATGATCCGATGTTCGCTGCCCAGTGAACGCGCGAGCGACTCCTGCTGTTTGTCCATGACCTTGATGAGGTCCGGGATCGAGGCAACGCGGGCGTCGGTTGCCGCGCCGTCGAACAGCCCGAACTGGCCGTTGCCAGGCTCGACGCGCAGTTCCGGGAACAGGTGCCAGCGCACGCGATCGATCTGCGGCAGGGTCAGCGCGACGGGAAAGACCTGCGGGAACATGGCCCACAGGCGTTCCTGGAAGCCTTCGGCGTCGACCGCCTCGAACATCTCGTCCTTGCAGACGACGAGATGCGGGGGGATCAGGTCACCAAGCCCACCGTCGTCGAACTGTTTTCGCGCGATGTTCGTGAGTACCACGCCGTACGCCCACGGCATGATCAGCTTGCCGGCGCGGCGATGGCCTTCCGGGCAACGCAGGGCTGGATCGCGCTCGAGCACGATGCCGATTTCGAGCGAGCAGGCGCGCGCCTGCAGCAACGGGTTGTGCTCCTTGACGAGCCCGCGCTGGGTGAGCAGCGTGAACTGGGTCGTGTCCGCGTGGTGGATGGTTTCGGGTTTCCAGTCCTTCACCTCAAGCACCAGCAGCCCGCGGCGGGGATGCAGGACCACGAAATCGGGATGGCGTTGCTTCAGGCCGATCGGGACGTCGTACCAGACGAGGTAATCGTCTTCGAGCTTCTGCTCAAGGCGCTCGGACAGCCGCCGCTCACCGCCCGTCATTCGCGCGAGGCAGCTGCTGCGGGTGGGAATGAGAGATGCCATGCCGGCGGCTATTCGTGTTGGATAAAGCATATCGCAACGCAGATGCAGGAAGCGGGCCCGCTTGCGTGGGATGGGCAGCGCGTCTCACAAGGTATTTCACGGACTGATCGTCTGCGGCGCTGGCTTGCGCGGGTGCAGGCGGTGACAAGGGAAGGGCGCCCGGTTTGCGCCGGGCGGACGTGCAAGGGGCGTGTCAGTCTTGCCGCGTTTTTCGCGCGGCAACCGGCAGCAGCACGGCGCTGCGGCCGTCGGGGCCGTGTTCGATCGTGATGGTCGCTTTCCGGTAGTCGGCCGGTTTGGCGAACAGGATGTTGGGCACGTACATCTGCGGGTTGCGGTCGTACAGCGGGAACAGGCTGGACTGGATCTGCACCATGATGCGGTGGCCGGGCTTGAACGCGTAGTTCACGGTCGGCAGGCGGAACCGGTATTCCTGCACCACGTCCGCCGGGATCGGCGATGGGTCGGAGAAGCTTTCGCGATAGCGCCCGCGGAAGACGTCGAGTGCTACCGGTAGTTCGTAGCCGCCCATTTTCGGGTCGACGGGGTCGGTACCGGGATAAACGTCGATCAGCTTGACGACGAAGTCCGCGTCGGTGCCGGTGGTGCGGGCGAACAGGTCGGCGATCGGTGCGCCCTGCACCGTCACGGTTTCGGTCAACACCGGCGTCACGTAGGACAGTACGTCGGGGCGTGCCTCGGCGAAACGCTGGTCGTGCACCAGCCAGGTGCGCCAGCGATCGTTGTCCTGCGGGATCGGGCGCGGCAGGTAGGGCACGGGCTTGGCCGGATCGGAGACGTAGCTGTCGCTGCCGCCGGCGGGCGGCGTGAAGCCGAGGCCCATGTCCGCCTGCAGGTAGAGCGGCGTGAGTTGCTGCTCGCTGGCCGGCCGCCAATGGGAGAAGCTGTCCCAACGCTGTTCGACCACGTTGTAGATCATCGCCTCCGGCAGCGGCTCGGGCAGCGGCGCGCCGCGCAGATGATGGTTGAACCACGGAATCATCACCTGTCGGCGAAATTGCGCCGCGGTGTCGCCAGGCCACTTGAGCGGCCCGGTGGTCCAGCCGGCGCGATTGATCTGGCTGTGCCACCACGGCCCGATCACGAGATGGTTGTCGGCGCCGTGGCCCGCCAGCCTCAGGGCTTCCCAGGCGTGGACGGCGCCGTAGATGTCTTCCTGGTCCCACAAGCCTTGGAGCCACATCGTCGGCACGCCGGATGGGTGCGCGGCGAGCAGGCGGTCCAGCGCCTGCAGTTGCCAGAAGGCGTCATAGGCGGGATGCGCGGCGAAGCGGTTCCACCACGGCAGTTGCCGGAGCCCGTTGGCTTCGGCGTAGGCGCCGGCCGAGCCCGCGTCGAGGAAATTGGTGTAGTCGTCGTAGTGCTCGCGCGGCATCGGCTTGCCCTTGTCCTTCACGGTCGTCTGCAGCGTGAAGTAGTCAAGGCCCGCTTGCCGCAGCGCGCCATGGTGGTACCAGTCATCGCCCATCCAGCCGTCGATCATCGGGCTTTCCGGAGCCGCGACCTTCAGCGCGGGATGAGGGCCAAGCAGCGCCATCGCGACGGTCCAGCCGTCGTACGACGAGCCGATCATGCCGACGTGGCCGTTCGATTCGGGTACTTGCTTGGTGAGCCAGTCAATGGTGTCCCAGGCGTCGGTGGTGTCGTCGGTGGTGGTCGGATTGAGCGGTCCTCGCGGCGGGCGCGTCATCACGTAGTCGCCTTCCGATCCGTATTTGCCGCGCACGTCCTGCCAGACGAGGATGTACCTGGCGTCGGCCCAGTCGGTGTCGCCCGACCACACCGCGTCGCGCAGACGCAGGCTGTCGTTGGGCATGAAGTGTTTGGCGTCGTAGGGCGTGCGTTCCAGCAGGATCGGCAGGTTGCCGGCACCGTTCGGAATCGCGATGACGGTGTGGAGTTTCACGCCATCGCGCATCGGGATCATCACTTCGCGCCTGGTGTAGTCGAAGTTGGACCGCGACGGCTCCCACTTTGCGGGAATATCGGAACCGGCCTGGATCATGTCCGGCGTGACTTCGGGCATGGTCAGTCGTCCGTGCCCGCCACGGAACGCGCGGCGCGCGGTGTGGCTGTGTGTATGAATACGATCACGTGCATGGTCTCGATCCGGTTGCGCGGGACGGACACCGCGGCAAAACGTGGACATCTTACAGAGGTCCCGTTGCGACGCCCGGATCGGCAGATCGGGGCGGGGGTGGAACGGATAAGTCGCACCGGGCTAGAAATACGTCGGCATCGCTTCCAGCACCTGCAACCCGTCATCGACCAGCAGCACCTGGCGCCATTTGTCGAAGGTGAGGCAGGGATGCGAGGCGCCGAACGACAGGACGTCGCCAATCCGAATGTCCGCGTGATCGGGAATCACCATCATCGCGTGCTGGTCCATGACCTTGCAGACGCTGCAGCCCGTCAATGGCTGAGCCGGTTCACCGGGGCGGTGAAGTTGCAGCGGGATCGGCAAATCGGGGTCGCAGGAAATGTCGCGCTTGCCCATGGCCACGATGGCCAGCCCCGGCTCCGGCAGCGACTGGACGTGCGCGAAGACTGCAAGTGCCGGTTCGAGGCCGCCCTCGAGTTCTGGGTGGCGCATTTTCACCTGGGCCAGGGCGTCGCGATAGGAGCGGTGGTCGTGGACGACGTAGCAGCCGGGCCGCAGGATCGGCGTGCAGCGATCGCGCAGGTCGGATCGGTTGAACGCTTCGGCAATCAGATCGAACCACTGCGAGCCCGCTGCGGTCACGATCGGTTTGCGATCCACAAAAGCACCCGAACCGGTGAGCCGCAGCACGTTGGCGACGAGCCGCTCGCCGTAGGCGCGGATGTCATCGACTGCGTGTTCGCCGCCAATCAGGCCCTCGTAGCCCTCGACGCCACAAAGCGTGATGGCCGTAGCGTTGGTGACCGCATCAACCAGTACGTCGAGCTCCGCGTCGTTGCGCACGCCACAGCGGCCACCCAGCACGCCGAGTTCGATCAGCACCTGCAGCTTGAGATCACGTTCGGCGAAATGGTCGTTGAGTGCCCGGACGTTGGTGACGCTGTCGACGAGGCACCAGTAATCCGCGCCGCGCTCGATCAGTCCGGCGACGATCGCCATGTTGGGTGCGCCGACCAGTTGGTTGGCCATCAGCAGGCGCGCAACGCCGTGGTCGAAAGCCGCGGCGCACTGGACGGCAGTTGCGAGCGTGATGCCCCACGCGCCGGCGTCGAGCTGCCGATGGAACAGCGCCGGCGCCATCGTGGTCTTGCCGTGCGGCGCGAGCTGCGCGCCGTGGTCGTCGGCGAAGCGTTGCATCCAGGCGATGTTGTTCGCGAGCGCCGTTTCGAAGACCACGGCAGCGGGCAGGCTGACGTTCGCGAGCAGCGAGTGGCCGGCGACCGGTTGGCCTTTTTCCACGTGATTCGAACGAAGAGCTGTGGACGCCGAAGGATACACGGGATCCGCAAAAGCTGGATTCCGGGTTCTGCCCGCAAACGGCGCGGGCAGCCCCGGAATGACCAGGTGGAGAATGTCCCGCCCTCGGT
>JBOHYX010000237.1:0-4375 GCA_050738115.1 Rhodanobacteraceae bacterium | reverse complement strand
GCGCCCGCGCGCAAATACACGCCGTGTGATGCATCGAAGGAGAAGCTGTTCGCGCTCCGCGATTATCTCGGTTTCGCGAAGAACGTGATCGTGCAGGCGAGTTGCCACGGCACCGACAATCGCGCGCTGCTGGACGCGCTCGCGGCGGCGGACGGATGCGCGCGCGGCGTGGCGGTGGTGTCACCGGAGGTGACCGATGCCGAACTGCGGGCGCTGGACGCGGCCGGCGTCCGCGGCGTGCGTTTCAATTTCATCAAGCGGCTGGTCGAGGCGGCGCCGCGCGAAGCGTTCGCGGGCATCGCGCGACGCATCGCGCCACTTGGCTGGCACGTCGTCGTCTACTTCGAGGCCGCCGACCTGCCGGATCTGTACGAGTTTTTTGCGACGCTGCCGACGCGGGTCGTGGTCGACCACATGGGCCGGCCCGACGTCACCCGGCCCGTGGATGGGTCGGAGTTCAACCTGCTGGTGCACCTGCTGCACGAGCATCCGGACATCTGGGTGAAGGCCACGTGCCCGGAACGGCTCAGCCGTTCGGGTCCGCCGGCGCTTGACGGCGAACGCGATCCCTACCGTGACGTCGTCCCGTTCGCGCGACGGCTCATCGAGACGTTCCCCGATCGGGTGCTGTGGGGCACCGACTGGCCGCATCCGAACCTCAAGTCCCACATGCCCGACGACGGGCTGCTGGTCGACTACATTCCGAAGATTGCGCCAGCACCCGCGCTTCAGCGCAAACTGCTGGTCGACAATCCGAACCGTTTGTACTGGAGTTGAAGCATGTCGCTCGAAAAGCCCTATCTCAACGTTCCCGGCACCACCGTTTTCGATGCGGACATGGCGCGCCAGGGCTATTACGTGAACCAGTTCTGCATGTCGCTGATGAACGCCGACAACCGCAAGCGTTTCCTGGCCGACGAGCGCGCCTACCTGGACGAATGGCCCATGTCCGAGGCGCAGAAGCAGGCGCTGCTGGCGCGGGATTTCAACCGCTGCATCAAGCTGGGCGGGAACATCTACTTCCTCGCGAAGCTGGGCGCGACGGATGGCCACTCGTTCCAGTACCTCGCGGCCAGCATGACCGGCATGTCGCAGGAGGACTACGCGAAGATGATGCTCGGCGGCGGCCGCGCGATCGATGGCAACCGCAAGGTGGGTGAAGGCCGGACATGAGCAGCGCGCACGCCCGCATCACCGCCAGCGTCTACACCTCGCATGTGCCGGCGATCGGTGCGGCGCTGGATCTTGGCAAATCGGGCGATGTGTACTGGGCGCCGCTGTTCAAGGGCTACGAGGTCTCCAAACAATGGCTGCGCGAGCACCGCCCGGACGTGGTTTTCCTCGTCTACAACGATCATGCCACGGCGTTCAGCCTCGAGCTCGTCCCGACCTTCGCGATCGGCTGCGCGTCGGAGTTTCCGATCGCCGACGAAGGCTGGGGCCCGCGTCCGGTACCGCCCGTCATCGGGCACCCGAAGCTGGCGGCGCATATCGCGCAGTCGCTGATCCAGCAGGATTTCGACCTGACCATCGTCAACAAGATGGACGTCGACCACGGGCTCACGGTGCCGTTGTCACTGATGTGCGGGCAGCCCAAGACGTGGCCGTGCCCGGTCATTCCGTTCGCGGTCAACGTGGTGCTGTATCCGGTGCCTTCGGGGCGCCGCTGTTTCGCGCTGGGCCAAGCCATCCGCCGCGCGGTCGAACTTTATGACGAGCCGCTCAACGTGCAGATCTGGGGCACCGGCGGCATGAGCCACCAGTTGCAGGGTCCGCGCGCCGGGTTGATCAACCGGGAATTCGACACTGCCTTCATGGACCGGCTGATCGCCGATCCGGCCGGACAGGCGGGCGTGCCGCATATCGACTACGTGCGCGAGGCGGGCTCCGAGGGCATCGAACTCGTGATGTGGCTGATTGCCCGGGGCGCGATGGCGGACGTCGCGGGCGGGCCCGCGCCGCGCGTCGTGCACCGTTTCTACCACGTGCCGGGTTCCAACACCGCAATCGGGCACCTGATCCTGGAGAATCCCTGATGGCGGAACGCACGTTGAAGGTTGCGCTCGCCGGTGCCGGCGCGTTTGGCATCAAGCACCTCGACGGCATCAAGCACATCGACGGGATCGAAGTCGTGTCACTGGTGAGCCGCAAGCTCGACAAGACCGAGGCGCTGGCGAAGCAGTACGGCATCGGCCACGCGACGACCGATCTCGACGAGGTGCTGGCCCGCCCCGAGATCGATGCGGTGATCCTGTGCACGCCCACGCACATGCACGCGGCCCAGGCTATGGCCTGCCTGCGCGCCGGCAAGCACGTCGAGGTCGAGATCCCGATGGCTGACAGCCTTGCGGACGCGAAGGCGCTGGTCGACCTGGCGACGCAGTCGGGCAAGGTCGCGATGTGCGGCCACACGCGGCGCTTCAATCCCAGCCACCAGTACTTGCACCAGCGCATCGCGCGCGGCGAATTCCACATCCAGCAGATGGACGTGCAGACGTATTTCTTCCGCCGCAGGAACATGAACGCGCGGGGCGAGTCGCGGAGCTGGACCGACAATCTCTTGTGGCATCACGCGGCGCACACGGTCGATCTGTTTGCCTACCAGTGTGGCAGCTCGATCGTGCGGGCGAACGCATTGCAGGGCCCCATCAGCCCGGAGTTGGGGATTCCGATGGACATGTCGATCCAGTTGCAGGCAGGCAACGGCGCGATCTGCACGCTGTCGCTCAGCTTCAACAACGATGGCCCGCTGGGGACCTTCTTCCGCTACATCGGCGATACGGCGACGTACATCGCGCGGTACGACGACCTCGTCACCGGTCGCGACGAGCCGATCGATGTCAGCCACGTGGCGGTGTCGATGAACGGCATCGAGCTGCAGGACCGCGAGTTCTTTGCCGCGATCCACGAAGGCCGCGAACCCGATTCCAGCGTCGCGCAGGTCCTGCCGTGTTACCAGGTATTGGACGGGTTGCAGCAGCAATTGGAGGCGCGAGGGAAGCTCTGATTTTGCTCGTCATTCCGGATTCGGCCCGCGAAAGGCGCGGGCAGCCCCGGAATGACGAGCCGGGAATTGGCACTGATCGGTATTTGGATTGTCCAGAGCTTCCTGAATCGACCGGGCGTGCGCGATCTTGTTCGAGCAACGGCGTCGCGGATTCGATGGTTGTGGGCTGGCTTTGAATGGATCTCCCGGGTGACGGACCGCGTTTGAATGGTGAAGGTGTCGGAACTGCGCACGCGTGCCCGCATCGGTCGCTGCACGCGGCGCCCGGCTCTGCAGCGTGTCACTTCGTCGATGGAGGGCATTCCATGTCCAAGAGTACGCACGAAAACAGCACGGGTCGCGCCACGATTCTCGACCTGCCACTGACGCGACGCGAGGTGCTCGTTGGCGGCACGCTGGGTGCGTTGTCGCTCATGGTCGGCAGCAACCGGGTTTTTGCGGCCGGCCCATCGGATCAGGAGATACGGATCGGATTCGTCAGTCCGCGCTCGGGCAATCTCGGGCTGTTCGGCCAGGGTGATCCCTACATCCTGCAGATCGCGCGCAAGGCGATGGCCGAGGGGCTCACGATAGGCGGCAAGACCTATCGGGTCACGATCCTGGACCGCGATACCCAGTCCAGTCCCGCCCGCGCGAGCCAGCTCGCGCACGAACTCATTAACCGGTCCCACGTACACCTGATGCTTGCGACCTCGACGCCGGAGGTCACCAACCCCGTCGCCGACGCGTGTGAAGCGGCCAGTGTGCCGAACCTCGCCACAGTGGTGCCGTGGCAGTCGTTCTACTTTGCGCGCGGTGCGAAACCCGGCCAACCGTCGCCGTTCAAGTGGACCTTCTGCTTCAGCTTTGGTACGGAGTCGTTCGCCAAGGCGTACCCGTCGATGTGGGCGCAGCTCAAGACCAACAAGAAGGTCGGCGTGCTCTATCCAAACGACGCCGACGGCATGGCGGTGCGAAACCACCTGGCCCCCGAGCTGGAAAAGGCCGGATACAAGATCATCGATCCGGGTCCCTACGAAGACGGCACCACCGACTATTCGACCCAGATCGCGCTGTTCAATCGCGAGAACTGCCAGATATTCAACACGTTTCCGATTCCACCGGACTTCGATGCCTTCTGGCGGCAGGCAGCCCAGCTTCACTACACGGACAAGGTCATCATTGCGCAGATCGCGAAGACGGGCCTGTTTCCAAGCCAGGTCACCCCGCTTGGCGCGCTGGGCTACAACCTTGCGACGGCAGCCTACTGGTCGCCCGTGTTTCCGTACGATTCGCCCGCGACCGGCATCACGCCGCGGGAGCTGGCGGACGGCTATGAAAAATCCACGGGCCGCCAGTGGAACCAGCAGCTCGGGGCTTCGATGTCGC
>JBOHYX010000236.1:0-4379 GCA_050738115.1 Rhodanobacteraceae bacterium | reverse complement strand
GAGATCCACGTCGCCCGGCGCGCCGTCGACCTTCGGGAAGCGGAGGTTGTAGCGGTCCGGATGCAGGAACAACCACGCCGCCGCCAGCACCATCGGGACGTACTCACGCGTCTCGGGCGACAGCGCAAAATAGATGTCCGGGGTCCAGAAGCTTGCATCGGTGGTGCCGGCGACCAGACGCCCCACCCGGCCCTCGCCGCCGTTGTACGCCGCCAGCACCAGCGTCAGGTTGTCGTTGAGCCGCGCCAGTTGCTCGTTGAGGTATGCGGCAGTCGCCTGCGCGGCCATCGTGGGGTCGAAGCGCTGGTCGAACCCGTTGATGGTGTTGAGCCCAAACCTCGCGCCCGTGGCCGGCATGAACTGCAGCGGCCCCGCGGCGCCCGAGCGCGACACCGCATGCACGTTGCCGCCCGATTCCTTGGCCAGGATGCCGAACAGGATCGCCTCGGGCAGCCCCGCCTTGTCGAACGCCGGCCACATCTGGTAACGCAGGTACTCGTAATCGATGTACGCCCGGATCAATTGCGGGCGCAGCCGCGTCAGCCAGACCTGCAGGGCCGCCTGCACCGGGCCGTTGGTCGCCACGAGGTCCGACAGCTTGTGGTCGTGCAGAAGCTGCACCGTGCGCTGCGCCTGCGGCAGCGTGGTCAGCACGCCGGGATTCGCGCCCGTCGTGATCTGGTCTTCATCGTCGAGTGTCTGCTGTTCGTCCTCGGTGCCAAGGAAGCTGCCATCCTTGAGCCGCAGCGCACTGTCGTAGGCCGACAGGAACCGGGCGGTGTCACAACCGGCGGTGTTGACGCACTGGTCGGATGCACTGCGCAGCGCATCGAGCGCGGCTTCCAGCGTTTTTTGCGACTGCGCGTTGTCGCCGCGCCGCGCCTGGTCCAGCGCCTGGGCGTATTGCCGGCTGGCCTGGTTCAACCGCGTGTACAGGTTGTTCAAGTCCGCGGAAGAATCGCTGCCCTGCGTCGGCGCGCCCGCGCACCCGCCCAGCAGCCCCAGCACACCCACGCAAACCACCCAACGCAAACGCCCAATCATGAACCACCCACCCCGACGCGAGACAACGCGCGCACCGTAGCGCGTAGCGGCAAGTTACTCAAGCCATCCCGCGACGTACAATCCAGACTCTGCTGCTGACGCAGTCCGAAGGGGGCAGGTCATGGGGCGAAGAGTGCGGAACGGAATTCCGGGTTTGTCGTTTTCCTGGAAGCGCGCCCTTGGCATTTCCGGCGCCAAGGCCAGCGTGGCGCGCAGGATCGGCGTTCCCCTCACGCGTTCGGGTCTCGAGCGCAAACTCGGGCGGACGCTGCTGCGCGTGCTGCTGGGCCGTCTTTTCGGCGGCAGGCGCTGAAGCCGTGCCGCCCATCCATCTCGCCGGCGCCGACATGCCGCTCGGTGCGCGCCTGCGCGAAGGGCTGCACTATCCGCTGCGCGGCGGAGCGCTGGAGACGGACCGGCCGTAACGATGAGCCGTTGGCGCCCTCCCGCACCGCGTTCCACCGCGATCATCACGCGTGCCGGTTTCGATGCGCTCAAGGCTGAACTCGACCATTTGTGGCGCGAACTGCGGCCCGAAGTGGTCAAGGCGCTCGCCGCGGCGGCAGCCGAAGGCGATCGCTCCGAGAACGCGGAATACACCTATCGCAAGAAGCAGCTCGGTGAAATCGACCGGCGGGTACAGTACCTGTCCAAGCGCATTCCATCGCTGAAGGTCGCCGAAGGCGTACCTGCGGATCGCGACGCCGTCTTTTTCGGCGCGACGCTCGAAATCGAGAGCGTCGATACCGGTGAGATGCACACGTATCGCATCGTCGGACCGGATGAAACCGACGCGAAGAAGGGCTGGATCAGCGTGGACTCACCGCTCGCGCGCGCGGCATTGAAGAAACGCATCGACGAGGAATTCGAGGCGGAGCTGCCCGGCGGCAAGACGCGGTTCGTGGTGGTGACGGTCAGTTACGCGTAGGCGCGCGCCTCACGCGAGCCGGTTGCGGCGCGAATGACGCCTGGTCGCGGCCGAGGGCCGCTCCTACAAAAGTATTGGACCACCACGTGAAGTGTAGGAGCGCGCCTGCGCGCGACCAAAGACTGCGAGCCGCGGCGCACATCGCGACACCAATCGCCGGCAAGCCAGCTCCTACAGGAGCACCGCATCGAGATCATGTTCACTCGCGCCGATGACGCGCACGTTCGCAAATTGCCCCGGTTTCAAAGAGGCCCCATCGGAAATCCGCACCACGCCATCGATCTCGGGCGCGTCGGCCGTCGAACGCGCGAGGGCGCCGTCGGCACCGACCTCGTCCACCAGGACCGTCAGCGTACGACCGACCTTCTTTCGCAGCCTGGCCGCGGAAATTTCCGACTGCGCTTGCATGAAGCGTTCGAGCCGGTCTTCCTTCAATTCGCCGGGCACCGGATCAGGCAGGTCGTTGGCACGCGCACCGGCCACGGGTGAATACGTGAATGCACCGACACGGTCGAGCTGCGCCTCGCGCAGGAAATCCAGCAGTTCCTCGAACTCGGCGTCGGTTTCGCCCGGAAATCCGACGATGAAGGTGCTGCGGATCGTCAAGTCGGGGCACACGGCGCGCCACGCCCGGATCCGCTCCAGCGTCTTCTCCGAATGCGCGGGACGCTTCATCAATTTCAATATCCGCGGCGATGCGTGCTGGAACGGAATGTCGAGATACGGAAGGATCCTGCCTTCCGCCATCAGCGGGATCACCGCGTCCACGTGCGGATACGGATACACGTAGTGCAGGCGCACCCACGCGCCCAACTCGCCGAGGCCGCGGCACAGATCGGTCATGCGCGTGTGATACGCATGACCGCGCCACGTACGCTCGGCGTACTTCACGTCGACGCCGTAGGCGCTGGTGTCCTGGCTGATCACCAGCAGCTCCTTCACGCCGGCGCGAACCAGCTTTTCCGCTTCGATGAGCACCTCGTCGACCGGCCGTGACACCAGGTTCCCGCGCATCGAAGGAATGATGCAGAACGCGCAGCGGTGATTGCAGCCTTCGGAAATCTTGAGGTACGCGTAGTGCCTCGGCGTCAGCTTGATGCCAATCCCGTTGTCTTGCGCGTCGCCAAGGCGACGCTGGGGCACCAGGTCGACAAACGGATCGTGCGGCTTCGGCAATGCCTCGTGCACCGCGCCCATCACGCTGGCGTAGTCCTGCGGGCCCGTGATCGCCAGCACGTCCGGGTACGCCTCGCGGATCAGCGCGTCGCGCTTGCCGAGGCAACCCGTCACGATCACCTTGCCGTTTTCGTGCAGCGCCTCGCCGATCGCATCCAGGGATTCCTGCACCGCCGCGTCGATGAAGCCGCAGGTGTTGACGATCACCGCATCGGCCTTGTCGTAGCGCGGCACGATCGCGTAGCCCTCGGACTTCAGTTGGGTCAGGATGCGCTCGGAATCCACCAGCGCCTTGGGACAGCCGAGGCTCACGAAACCGATGCTGGGAGAGGCGTTGGGCATACCGGAGCTGCGTGAGTGCGGGGCGAGGATTTTACCCGCGTCCGGCTGACGGCACGCGCAGGGTAGTACGCTGCGTGGGTCGCGACTGGAGATTCGAAATGGGCGAACGCATCGACCTCGACACCGCCGGCGGGCACCGCGTCGGCGCGTACCTCGCCAAACCCGCCGGCCAGCCGAAGGGCGGCATCGTCGTGGTACAGGAAATCTTCGGGATCACGCCACACATCCGCGACGTCACCGACCGTTTTGCCGAAGCAGGCTACACCGCGGTGGCGCCCGCCTTCTTCGATTACGTCGAACGCGACGCCGATCTGGCGTACGACCGCGGCGGTACCAGCCATGGCCGCAAGCTCGCGGCCGAGGTCGGCATGGATCGCGCCGTGGAAGCCGTCGCCAGCGCGGCAGATTCGATCCGGTCGTCGGGAAAGATCGGGGTGGTCGGCTTCTGCTGGGGCGGCACGGTCGCGCTGCTGGCGGGACAGCGCCTGGGCCTGCCGGCCGTGAGCTACTACGGCGCGCGCAACACCGGCCATTTCGACCAGCCACTGAAGGCGCCGGTGATCTTCCATTTCGGCGACCGCGACGCCTCGATTCCGGCCGAAGCCATCGAGGGGCACCGCAAGGCCTGGCCGGATGCGCCGGTTTACGTCTACGACCACTGTGGCCACGCGTTCAACCGCGACGTGGACAAGAACGTCTACAACGCGAACGCGGCGACGCTGGCGTGGCAACGCACGCTGGAATTCTTCGACCGGCATTTGGCTGGCAACGAATGAACGTGGCCCGCGACGCGGGATTCGAACTCGACCCGCGTATCGCGGCGGACACCGCGTTCGTCGCGGATTGGCCGTTGTGCCGCGTGTTGCTGATGGACGACGCGCGATTCCCG
>JBOHYX010000235.1:0-4419 GCA_050738115.1 Rhodanobacteraceae bacterium | reverse complement strand
CGTTGGCGGTCAGGCAGCGGCGCTGGCTGCGGTCGGGCCGGAACGCCGCAACGTCGATCCGGCATGGTTCGCAGGCGTGACAGTGCGGACACTGCGGGCGGTACACGTGGCCGCCGGCACGACGAAAACCGCGCGCCAGCGACAGCGCATAAAGTTCGGGCAATCCGGGCGCGGCCGGATCCAGCACCAGGTTCTGCGCCGTGCGTCGCCCGAAATAGCCGCACGCGTGCGGCAGGGTCTGGAACAGGCGGACGCGTTGGCTGCGCAGGGTCACGGCCGTATCACCACACGGACATCAGCCGGGCTCCGTAGATGGCGATGGCGATGACCAGGGCAATCAACACCAGGGTTCGCACGTGCGCGGCGGTACGCATGGGGCTGCGCCGGTTCCGTTGCTGGAAGCGGTACGCGGCAAGTTCCTCGGCGTAGCGGGTGGTGGGCTCAATGCCGATCTCGTGCATCACCTCGCGCGCGCGGGTGTGGTCCCGCGCGTGCGTGACCCAGACGGCCGGCCAGTTGTCGCTCTGCCCCGGGCGCGCGTAGGAGAACCGCGACCAGCCCGAGCCGTCGTACGCGCGGCGGTTGGTCACTTTCGTCGCGATCCCGTGTTCGGCCATGACCGCGACCAGCCGCTGAACGTTTTCAATCCGCGGTGAAGAATAAATTCGGCGCATGCCCCGAGTTTACGACAGCCGCGGGCCGTTGCAATCCGTGTTCTGCAACGCGGATGCCAATGGTCGGTTCGGAGCAGCTTTTGTTGAAAGTCAGGCCATGGATGGCCGTGGTGATGTCTCCAACCGAGGGACGCTTCGCACGCGAATGCGTCGCTTGCGCGGCGTTCAGGGACGAACGCACAAACCAAACCCCATGGACGGCCGTTCTGGTGCCGAAAGCCATACGCCCATGCAAACGACACGCGCCACGGCGAAGCAGCCATCAGGGACGATGGCATTCAAACACGCAAGCGCAGCAGGCCTTCCTGCGCGGTCGAGGCGACCAGCGTGCCGGACAGGTCGAACATCTGTCCGCGCACCAGCCCGCGCGCGCCCTGCGCGGTGGGGCTTTCACATGAATACAGCAGCCATTCGTCGACGCGGAACGGACGGTGGAACCACAGCGCGTGGTCCAGGCTCGCCAGTTGCAGCCCGGGCGTCAGGTAAGACACGCCGTGCGGGAGGAGCGCCGTGCCAATCAGGTGATAGTCCGACGCGTAGGCCAGCAAGGCACGGTGCATGGCGGGTGTCGCATCGATGCGCGCGTTCAGGCGAAACCAGAAGTGCTGGTAGGGCGGACGCTTGGCCGGATGCACTTCATCGCGCGGCCAGACGAACCGGTACTCGAAAAGGCCGCCGGTGGACAGCCATCGCTGCAGTTTGGGCGGAAGCTTCGCGAGTTCGCGGGCGGGCAGCGCCACGGGCGGCTCGAGGTCGTCCGGCTTCGGTACTTCGGGCATGCCCGACTGGTGCTCGAATCCCGGCTCATCGAGCTGGAACGACACAGCGCAGTTGAGGATCGGCTGGCCATGCTGGATCGCCTCGACGCGGCGCGCGGAAAAGCTGTGGCCATCGCGGGCACGACCGACGTGGTAGACGATCGGCGCCTCGACGTCGCCGGCACGCAGGAAATAGGCGTGCAGCGAGTGCGCCGCGCGTGCCGCATCGACGGTCTGCTGCGCGGCCGACAGCGCCTGTCCCAGCACCTGGCCGCCGAACACGTAGCGCGTACCGATGTCGCGGCTCTCGCCGCGGAACAGGTTGTCTTCCAGCCGTTCCAGCTTCAGGAGTTCGACGAGTTCGGCGACGTGCGGATGGGCCATGCGGAATGCAGCCGGCGGCAGGAACGCGGGATTATACCGGCCACGTTGCGGCGGCTCGTGGCGGGTGAAGCGTCCGCACGGGCCCGGCCGGTCGACGCTCGATGCGGCAGCATGCCAAACGTCCCCGCGCCAGCAATTCCAATTGTGGAGTCAGCAACCGCTGTGGGAGCGGCGGGTCGCCGCGACGAATGTGGCGGACTGCGACAGGGACAGCTTGCGGCGAGACCCGTCGCGGGCACCGCCCGCTCCCACAAAAGGCATGGGCATTGCGCAACCGCTGTGGAACCCGAGGGAGTCATGGTTGGCATTGCTGTTCCCACGCGGCCACGCCGCCACGCGCTTGCGCGGCGTTGTAACGTTGTCGTTTGCATCGCTCTGCAAGCGGGATGGAGGAACCAACGCGTGGGCACGGGGACATTGACTGCGCAACCGGAACTCGCGCGCGTCGCGCGCCGGCTTGGGCGTGACGTGGAAGCGCTCGACTGGCACACGCCCAGCCACATCTACAACCCGCTCCAGTACGCGTGGAGCGGGCACCGCGAATACCTTGCGCGGTACGGGGACAAACGCGGGCGGGTCCTGCTGCTCGGGATGAATCCCGGGCCGTGGGGCATGGCGCAGACCGGCGTTCCGTTCGGGACGGTGTCGGTGGTGCGCGACTGGTTCCGGATCGAAACCCGCCTCGCGCGCAAGCTGCCGATCCAGCACCCGAAGTATCCGATCCTCGGCATGGCCTGCCACCGCAGCGAGGGGAGTGGCGGGCGGCTGTGGGGCTGGGCGCAGGAAGCGTTCGGCGAGCCCGCCGGGTTCTTCCAGCGGTTTTTCGTATGGAACTATTGCCCGTTGCTGTTCCTCGGCAAGAACCGCAACCTCACCCCGGTCGACCTCACGGCGCGCGAAACGCGCGCCATGGCGTTGGTGTGCGACCAGGCGCTCGAACGCGTGATTCGCGCACTGCAACCGGTCGCGGTGGTGGGCATCGGGCGCTACGCCGAACGGCGCGCGCGCGAAGTCGTCGGCGATGGCCTTCCCGTCGCCTACCTGCCGCACCCGAGTCCGGCAAGCCCGGCGGCCAATCGCGACTGGCCCGCGATGGCCGAGCGTGCGCTCGCACCCTGGTTGCCGGCCCGTCGCGCCGCTCGCGGCGAGTAGAATCGACAGCGACCGACAATCCCGCTGCCCGCGCCGACGTTCGCGCCGGCGCCAGGACAGTGCGTGTTGACGCAACGCACGCCGTGGTTGCCGGACCCTTGCGCTTTGGAGATTCGAGGATGAGCGACGTCCGATTGGCCGTGATCTACTACAGCACGTACGGAACCAACCACGCGATGGCCGAAGCCGGCGCCGAAGCGGCCCGGGAAGCCGGCGCCGAGGTGCGCCTGCGCAAGGTCCGCGAAACGGCGCCGCCCGAGGTCGTGAAGGCGCAGGAAGCATGGTTCGGCCACGCCGAAAAAACCGCGCACATTCCCACCGCCAAACCCGAGGACATGGAGTGGGCCAACGCTTTCCTGTTCAGCGCACCGACGCGCTATGGCACGGTGGCGAGCCAGATGCGCGCGTTCATCGACACGCTCGGCCCGCTTTGGCAGGCAGGCAAGCTTTCGAACAAGGCGGTGTCCGCGATGACCAGCGCCCAGAACACGCACGGTGGGCAGGAAACGACGCTGATCGGGCTGTACGGAACATTCTTTCATTGGGGTGCGATCATCGTGCCGCCGGGTTACACCGATCCGTGCATCTACAAGTCTGGCGGCAATCCCTACGGCACCAGCACGACCGCCGACCGGGGCAACCTGCCCGACGAGATCCGCGCTTCGGTGAAGTTCCAGGCCAATCGGCTGGTCGAGTTCGCGGCGAAGATTGCGGCGTAGCCGAGCCTGAACTGTCGATTCCGCACGGTGCGCGTGTGCGGGCGCGCGTTCCTCGCGCGGGGACGTGCTCCTCATTTGAGGTTGTCATTCCGGGGCTGCCCGTGCTCTTTGCGGGCAGAACCCGGAATCCAGATGTTCCAATTCACGCGTGTTGGGGGAATCCCGCGATGCCGCAGGCGGTTCAGGCGCTCAAAACCTACCTTGCCGCGATTGAACACGCGTATCGCGCCGGCAACGCGACCGAGCACACCTATCGTCCGGCATTCAAGGTGCTGATCGAAGCGCTGGCGGGTGCGGGCGTCATTGCGACGAATGAACCGAAGCAGATCGAGTGCGGGGCGCCGGATTTCATCGTCACGCGCGGCACCGTGCCGCTCGGCTACATCGAGGCCAAGGACGTTGGCAGCGAGCTTGGCAAGACCGAGAAAAGCGAACAGCTCACCCGCTACCGCGAATCGCTCGGCAACCTGGTGCTGACGGACTACCTGTCGTTCCGCTGGTACCTGGATGGCGAACTGCGACTCACGGCGTCCCTGCCGCGTCCGGACGCCAAGGGCCGCATACGCTGGAACGCGGAAGCTGCCTCTGAAGTCGCGCAACTGCTCGACCAGTTCCTTTCCGCCGACCTTCCGCTGAAGTCCACCCCGCACGATCTCGCCACCCGCATGGCGAAGCTGGCGCAGTTGGTCCGCGGGCTCATCACCAATGCATTCCGCTCGGAGCAGGGCGAAG
>JBOHYX010000234.1:0-4424 GCA_050738115.1 Rhodanobacteraceae bacterium | reverse complement strand
GTCGAGATCAATCCACAGGGTACGCCGCCTTTTTATGCGACCCGCCGTACACCAGATCTGACGTTAACTCCCGACTATGCCATCACTTACGACTCTGGAGACGGCCATTTCCGCCAGGCCGTCGGATACGAGGTGTACCACGATCTCAAGACGCAGGGCGTGCTCACCCCGCAGGACGTGCAACATCTGACCGCAATGGCCGCCAAGCGTCACGCTGAGCAGGTAGCGAGCGTGAAATGAACGTTGGTGCCGGGGCGGCTGTCCACGAACCATTGGCCGCCCCGGCAAAGGTGGAGCCGCCCAGGCATCCCGAATCGCGGCACTTTCCCGGCGGGTGCAACGTAGCGTTCAAACGGCGGCGTTGCAGGCAAGACACTGGCAGGCGACCACGCTCCCGCGCTCGGGACGCTCGACGGGTGCGAGCCCGAAGCGTCGTCGCGGCGGTGCCAACCTTGGGGAGAGCACCACACGAAGATAGACGCAACCGCGGCCCGGCGCGACCGCCGCCTGAACCCCCTACGCGCTGTTTTGCGGAAACCCGAGATTCACGCCGCCGTGCGTGGCCGGATCCGGCCAGCGCGCGGTGATCGCCTTTTCCTGCGTGAAGAAATCGAATCCTTGCACGCCGTAGGCCTTCGCGCTGCCGAACAGTGATGTGCGCCAGCCGCCGAACGAGTGGTAGGCGACCGGCACGGGAATCGGCACGTTGATGCCGATCATGCCGACTTGTACTTCGCGCTGGAACCGCCGCGCGGCGCCGCCATCGTTGGTGAAGATCGCGGTACCGTTTCCGAACTGGCCGGAATTGATGAGGTCGAGGCCTTCATCGAACGTCTTGACGTGCACGATCGACAACACCGGCCCGAAGATCTCCTCGTTGTAGGCGCGCGACGCGAGCGGCAACTTGTCGATCAGCGTCGGCCCGAGCCAGAAGCCATCCTCGGCGCCGTCGACGGTGAAGCCGCGGCCATCGACGACGATGTCGGCCCCGTCCTGCTCGGCGATGTCGATGTACGCGCGCACCCGGTCGCGGTGCGCCGCCGTCACCAGCGGCCCCATGTCGGGATCCGTGCGCCCCACCCCCACGCGCAGCCTGGTGATGCGCTCGCGGATTTTCGGGATCAGTTTGTCCGCGACGGGTTCGACCGCGAGCACGATGGCCTGCGCCATGCAGCGCTCGCCGGCAGATCCATAACCCGAATTGACGCCGTGGTCGGCCACCAGGTCGAGATTGGCATCGGGCAACACCAGCATGTGATTGTTGGCGCCGCCCAGCGCCTGCACGCGTTTGCCGTGGCGCGCCGCGTTCGTGTAGATGTACTCCGCGATCGGGGTGGAACCGACGAACGAGATCGAACGTACCTCGGGCGCTTCCAGCAATCCGTCGACCGCCAGCTTGTCGCCCTGGAGCACGTTGAATGCCCCGTCGGGAAGTCCGGCTTCCTGCCACAGTTGCGCCAGCCAGATCGCCGCCGAGGGATCCTTCTCGCTGGGCTTCAGGATGACCGTGTTGCCGGCCGCAATCGCGATCGGGAAGAACCACAGCGGCACCATCGCGGGGAAGTTGAACGGGCTGATGATGGCGACGACGCCGAGCGGCTGCTTGATCGTATAGACGTCGACACCTGCCGACACGTTTTCCGAATAGCCGCCCTCGATGAGATGGGGGAATCCGCACGCGAGGTCGACCACCTCGAGGCCGCGCTTCACCTCGCCCACCGCGTCGGAAATCGCCTTGCCGTGTTCGCTCGTGATGATTTCGCCGAGCTCGCGCGCACGCGCCGCCAGCAGTTCGCGGAACCTGAAAAGGATCGCCTGGCGCTTGGCAATCGAGGTGTCCCGCCATCCGGGAAACGCGTCGGATGCGGCCTTGATCGCGGCGCGAATGTCGGCGTCGTCCGCGAGCACGAGCTCCTTCGTCCGACGCCCGACTGCCGGATCGTACACGGGGGACGTGCGATGCCCCTTCGAGGTTTGCAGGTGTCCGTCGATCCAGTGCTGGACCGTGGTTGTTTCCATGACGGGTGCGGTGGCCATGATGCTGCTCCGGGATTCGAATTCGAATGCGTGTGCCACGGCGTCATTGCGCACGCGGCTCCGGCGACGCTGGCGTCGCGTTGCGCTGCGCGTGCACTCCGGGTTCACCGCCCGCTCGCGGCTTGAGCGGCAGAACCGGTCGGCCGGCAGGTCCCGACAAACACCGCGGGGCGCGCGGATCGGGGGTCGGCAAGGAACATCCTACTCATCCTGCGGGTGTTTTCCATGGCCAGCGCAGTCGACCGGGTCCACTCGGGGCACGGCAAGCTGCATCCCGGAACGCTAGCCGCTATCCTGAGCCCCTGCGCCCGCGCGCAAACAACCCGCCCCTCAAGCGTTCGTCCCGGGAGACCATCATGGCATCCAAATCGCTGTCGACGCTCGTAGTGATCCTGTTGCTGGCGCTCACCGGCGTCGGCACAGCCAGCGCCCAAGGCGGCAACGGCGTGCTGGTCCGCTCGGATGGCATCTACGTCCGCTGTGACCGCTGCGGAACGGTGGAAAGCATCCAGCAGAATATCAGCCAGGGCGGCGGCCATGGCACGGCCGGTGCGATCATCGGCGCGATCGCGGGCGGCGTACTGGGCAACCAGATCGGCAAGGGCAAGGGCAACGCGCTCGCGACCGCGGGCGGCGCGGTCGGCGGCGGATTCGCGGGCAACGCGATTGGCAAGAGCGGCAGTCAGCGCAGTTGGCTGGTGCGCGTGAAGATGGGCAACGGAAGCTTCATGAACGTGCAGGTTCCCGACGCCAGTGCCATCCGCGTCGGCGACATCGTGGAAGTGGACCCGAACGGCAGCATCACGCGCATCCGCTGACGCGTCCAGGCGACCCGCCGCCGCCCGACCTTCTGTCGAATCGCCTCCCCCCGGCGGTCGACCGCCGGGGGGAGGCGTTCATGTGCAGGCCGCAATTACGGCGCGTTGACGAACTTCTTCCATGCGCTGAACAGGTTGTTGGCGTTCACGGAGCCCAGCCCGTTGGCGAAGTTCCAGCCGGCATGCGCCGCGAACGCAGCGGTGTTGGCGTTGTACTTCGAGGCGCTGCTCGAAGTCAGGCCAACCATCGTCGGACCGTAGTTCGTACCGCCGAACGTGAAGTTCTGGATCAACCCGTAGAAGAAGCAGTCCGGCGTCTGCTCTTCGAACTGTTCGATCACGATGCACTGCGTCGAATTGCCGCCATCGGTGATGTCGCGGAACACGCACTTGGCGGTACCCGTGGTGCCATTGTTGGCGTTGCATGCGGCAAGTGACGGCGGCTCCGCGCCCGCGGGCCTGCCGTACTCGTTGCTCGCGAGCACGTAGAGCGTCGGGGCGGCGTTGCCCTGGTCGGCGGCCAGACCTGTCTTCGACAAGCCCTGGTCGATGAGCGCCTGGATGCCGGCAAACATCGGCGATGACAGCGAGGTGCCGGCTACCAGGAATACCGGCTGCGTGAAGTTCTTCGTGCAGGGATACTGCCCCGTGCAAATGATCACCCAGGAATACCCGCCGTACGAGCCGCCGAACAGGGAAACGTCCGGCAGGTCACGCGACTGGTCCTTGGCCGCACCGCGCACGAGGCGCTGCCACACGGGTTTGCGAACGACCGAGGACGGGCCACCGCTGCCGGCCTCCGACGTAACGTAGAGGCCTTGCGGATCGTAGATCAGGTACTGCTTGCAGAACTGCAGCGCCGTCATGTGGACCAGGTCCGCGGCCGCGCGGGTGTTGCCACAGGACTGGTTCCAGGTGATTTCCGGCACGTACGACAGGGCCGAACCGTACACCGAGTTGAGCTTGCTGCTGAAGTATTTCTTGGTGGTGCCATCCAGCACGTCGGCCGTATCGGTGCCGCCGACACCGGTGTCGTTGGCGGAAGTCGCAAACGAGTTGGCGTCGATCGCCGGCACGCCGTTGATGACGGACCCATTGAAGCTCGGGTTGGAGCCGGAATCGCCCGCGGAGACGAACACCGAAATGCCTTCCACGTCAGCCTGTGCCCACATCAGGTCGATCGCGGCCTTGCTCGCCGCATCCGTGAAGCCTTCGCCGTAGCCGTAGCTCGCGCTGATGATGTTCGGGCGCGCCGCGCCGTTGATCAGGTTGTCCGCCGCCGTAAACACGCCGCCAAAAAAGTTGGTGCTGTCGGAATCGTCGCACGTCGCCACCCAGATGTTGGCAGCCGGCGCCATCGCGGTGGACCACTCGGAATCGAGTACCGTTTCAATGCTTTCGCCACTCGGGCTGTCACCGCCCGGATCGGTGCAATTCCCGGTGGACGGCGACAATTGCGGCTGGAATTGCCTGAATGTACCGTGGTACTTGGCGAGCCTGAATTGCTTGACGAAATTCGGCCAATCCGAGGTATCCATGTCCTGGTCCTCGACGACCGCGATGGTCATG
>JBOHYX010000233.1:0-4497 GCA_050738115.1 Rhodanobacteraceae bacterium | reverse complement strand
TGTCACGGTCATGCTCGCGTCGTGGGCGGTGCTGAACGAACCCATGGGCTGGGTGAAGGTGCTCGGGGCGGCCATCATCGTCGCTGGTATCCTGTTGCTGGGTGGCGATGCCGCGCCGGCCACACCCGCGCCACCGCACTTCGACGAGGGGAACCGGACATGAGTGACGACGTCAAGGACACCATCTTCTCGATCATCGCGAAGGAAGGTGGGATCGAGCAGAGCAAGGTCACGCTGGATTCCACCTTGAAGCAGCTCGAAATCCCCTCGCTCGACGCGATCCAGATCATTTTCGAGATCGAGGACCACTACAAGATCCAGATGCCCGACCGCGACCCCAACTTCGACACCGAATCGGTGAAGGGGCTGGTCGACACCGTGGAAAAACTGCTGGCCGACAAGGCAGCCAATCCGCCGCCACCCTCGTCCACGCCGCCACCTTCGAATCCGCCCGCCGCCTGAACCGGCTTCGCCATGAACCGCCGCGTCGTGATCACCGGGGTCGGCGCCATCTGCGCGCTGGGTCACGACGCGCGCACGATCTGGACTGGCATGCGCGAGGGCACGAGCGCGATCGCGCCGCTCGCCGGTTTTGATGCGCACGACATGCGCGTCAAGGTCGCGGCGCAGGTGCGTGACTTCGATCCGCAGGCGCACTTCGATCCGAAGAAGCTGGTGCTGCTGGACCGCGTCTCGCAATTCTCGCTGGTGGCCGCGCGCGAGGCGGTCAGCCAATCAGGCATCGACCTCGCGCAAGGCGACACCCGCCAGCGCACCGCCTGCGTCGTCGGTACCGGCACCGGCGGCGAGGAGACCAACGACGATTGCTCGCGCCGCCTGTACGGCGAAGGCAACCCACGGCTGCATCCGTTTTCGATCGTGCGCCGGATGATGAGTGCACCCGCCTCGCAGGTGTCGATTGAATTCGGCATCACCGGGCCGTCGTTCGTGGTGTCCAGCGCCTGCGCTTCGGCCAACCACGCGTTCGCGCAGGCGTTTGCGTTGGTACGCTCGGGTGTCGTCGATGTCGCCGTGGCCGGCGGTACGGAAGCCTGCATCGTGCTCGGCGTGTTGCGCGCGTGGGAAGCGATGCGCATCCTCGCGGATGACACCTGCCGGCCGTTCTGCAGGCAGCGGCGCGGCCTGGTGCTGGGCGAAGGTGCAGGCATGCTCGTGCTGGAAGACTTTGACCACGCGCGCGCGCGGGGCGCGGAGATTCTGGCCGAATTCGCGGGCGCGGGGATGAGCGCCGATGCAGGCGACATCGTGATGCCCTCCGACGTCGGTGCGGCGCGCGCGATCGGCGCGGCGCTCAAGGATGCGCAGCTCGCCCCGGATGACGTCGACTACATCAACGCACACGGCACCGGCACGCCCGCCAACGACCCGACCGAAACGCGCGCGATCCACGCCGCGCTCGGTGAACACGCGAACAAGGTCGCCGTATCGTCAACGAAGTCCGTGCACGGCCACGCGCTCGGTGCCGCCGGCGCGCTTGAAATCGTCGCCGCGATCGGTGCGCTGCGCGATGGCGTGATCCCGCCGACCGCCAATTTCATCGACCGCGATCCCGAGTGCGACCTCGACTACGTGCCCAATACCGCGCGCGAAGCGCCCGTGCGCGCGGTGCTCTCGAACGCCTTCGCGTTCGGCGGCCTCAACGCCGTGGTGGCGCTGAAGCGCGCGCCGTAGCGCGCGCATCGCGCGCAGGCGTGTTCCCACGGATCATGCGATGGGTCTCGTCGCGGCCGTAGGAGCCACCCTTGGCGGCGACCGGTGCGCAATGCAACCCGCAACTTCGGTCGCGCGCCGGCGCGCTCCTACAACAGGAATGTGGGAGCCCGCTTTCGGATTCAGGCGACGTGCCGTGCGGCTGGCGGCGCGGCCGGAAAGGCGCGATCGAGCCACTCGGGAACCGGCAGGCCCTTGCTGCGCAGGAATTGCGGATTGAACAGCTTTTTCGAATAGCGGGTGCCCGCGTCGGCGAGGACCGTGACGACGACGTGCCCGGGCCCGAGTTCGCGCGCGAGCCGGATCGCGCCGGCCACGTTGACGCCCGAAGATCCGCCCAGGCACAAGCCCTCGCCGGTCAGCAGCGCGTGCAACAGCGGCACGGATTCGGTATCGGGAATGCTGTACGCGGTGTCGATCGGCGCGTCCTTGAAGTTGGCCGTGATGCGGCTGGAACCGATCCCTTCGGTGATCGAATTGCCTTCCGACGCAAGCTCGCCACGATTGACGAAATTCGCGAGCGCGGACCCGGCGGGATCGGACAACGCGATCCGCACGCCCGGCCGGCGCGCCTTCAATGCCTGCGCGATGCCCGCGAGCGTGCCGCCGGTGCCCGCCGAACACACGAAGCCGTCCACCGCGCCCTCGGTCTGCTCCCAGATTTCGACCGCGGTGGTCGCGGCGTGGAAGTCGCGGTTGGCGGTGTTGTCGAACTGGTTCGCGAACCACGCGGAGCCCGCCTCGTGCTCGTTCATCGATGCGACGAGGCGCTCGGAAACGTGGACGTAGTGGTTGGGATCGGCGAACTTGGCCGGCGGGACCAGCCGGAGTTCCGCGCTGGTCAGGCGCAGCGCGTCGAGTTTCTCGGCACTCTGGCTGTTGGGCGCGATGATGATGCTGCGATAGCCGCGACTCGCGCCGACCAGCGCCAGGCCGATGCCGGTATTGCCGGCGGTGCCTTCGACGAGCGTCGTGCCCGGCCGTACCAGGCCGCGCTGTTCGGCGTCGAGGAGAAGCCCGAGCGCGGTCCGATCCTTGATCGAACCGCCCGGGTTCAGCCATTCCGCCTTGCCGAGGATGTCGCAGCCGGTCGCTTCGGACGCACGCCGCAAGCGTAGCAGCGGCGTGTGCCCGACCGTTGCGGCAAAGTCGGCGCGGGCATCGATCATGCCGTCTCCTTCGCCTTTGCGCCCTTGGCGTAACGCAAGTACGGCTTGACCTTGCGCACGCCGGTGAAGCGCTGCTCCACCTCCGCATCGGAGAGCTTGGGCGACACCACGATGTCGTCGCCCGGCCGCCAGTCGACCGGCGTCGAGATCGGCTGCTTGTCGGTGGCCTGCAGCGCGTCGATGGTGCGCAGGATTTCATCGATGTTGCGGCCAACGCTCGGCGGGTAAGTGAACGTGGTGCGCACCTTGCGCTGTGGATCAATGAAGAACACCGAGCGCACCGTCACCTTGGGATCGGCCTCGGGATGGAACATCCCGTACAGCTTGGCGACCTTGAGGTCGGGATCGGCAAGGATCGGATAGTTGAGCTCGGTGCCGCCGACGTCGGCGATGTCCTTCGCCCATTTGTTGTGGCTGTCGACCGGATCGACCGACAGGCCGATCAGCTTGGCGCCGCGCTTGTCGAACTCGGCCTTGCGGTGCGCGAACGCGCCGAGTTCGGTGGTGCAGATCGGCGTGAAGTCCTTGGGGTGTGAGAAGAACACCACCCAGTGGTCGCGCGCGTAGTCGCTGAAGTGGATCTCGCCCTTGGTGGAGTCGAGCGTGAAATCGGGAGCCGTCTGGCCCAGTTGCAAAGCCATGGTGATTACCTCGTGTTGAAAAGAGTCCTATGCAGCACACGCAACGGGCGACGCGCCGTTGCGACATCGTTCGGCGCGTGTCGCGCGCCGCGCCCCGGCAGCGACCTCGCCGACGATCAACAAGGCTGGCGCGTGCACTACTTGCGCGCGCGCCAGCGCCGGCAGTCCCGCGAGCGTCCCGGCCAGGATGCGCCGCTCCGGCAACGTGCCGTTTTCGATGACGACGCACGGCGTGTCCGCCGTGCGTCCATGGGCGATGAGTGTGCGCGAGATGGGGTCGAGTTCACCCGCGCCCATGTAGATTGCCAGCGTCTGGTCAGCCGCGGCGAGCGGCGCACGGTCCAGCGCCGCCACGTCGCGCCCGCTCAGCAGCGTCACGCCGCGTGCATGGCGACGGTCGGTCAAGGCGATGCCGGCGTCCGCCGCGCAGCCGAGCGCCGCGGTGATGCCCGGAACCACCTCGCAGGGAATCCCGTGGGCGTGGAGAAAGTCGAGTTCCTCGCCGCCGCGGCCGAACACCAGCGGATCGCCGCCTTGCAGCCGCACCACGCGGCGGCCGGCGCGCGCATGCTGCAGCATCAATGAATGGATGCGATCCTGGGTGGCGGGATGGTCGCCGCCGACGCGTTTGCCGACGTCCACGCGTTCGGCGTCGCGACGCGCCAGTTCCAACACGCCCGGGCCCACCAGACGATCGTGCAGGATCACATCAGCCGCCTGCAGCGCGCGCAGCGCCTTCAGCGTCAGCAGCGCGGGATCGCCGGGACCGGCGCCGACCAATGTTACGCTTCCGGTCGCCTCCGCCGGGGAATCCTGCACCAGTTCCGCCTCGAAATACGCGTGCGCCCGATCATGCTCGCCCGCACGCAGCAAGCGCGGCAGATCGTCATCCAGCAGCCGCTCGAAAAACCGTCGACGTTGTCCGGGGCGCGGAAAGCGCGAACGGATCCTAGCGC
>JBOHYX010000232.1:0-4498 GCA_050738115.1 Rhodanobacteraceae bacterium | reverse complement strand
TGCGAACGGCAGCAGCGGCATCACGTCGGTCGCCGCACTGCGCATCGCGGAGAAGAAAGGCGACGCCATCGAAGTGCCCGACAACTTCTTCCTGTTCTTCAGCTCCAAGCCACTATCCAGCATGATGCCTCGACCATCACGCAAACCGACGGCCAGGTCGGCTGGACCGCGACCATGGACCTGCAACATGCGCGCATGGTGGTGGTGCCCGCCAAGCCGCACACCTTGCCCGCCGGCCGCGCACCCGAACTTTGGCTGATCCCCGCCGGCCAGAAGCCGATCGCGGTCGGCATGATTGCCGCCAGTGGCCCGACGACGATCGAACTCAGCCGCGCGCTGGTCGCACGGCTCGGGCCAACCGCCGCGCTGGCGGTGTCGGTCGAGCCGCCCGGAGGTTCGCCGACCGGCCAACCGACCGGACCCGTCATCGCCAAGGGCTCGATCGGCGCATCGGCGCAAAGTTCCGGCAAACCCGTCGCGATGGTGACCAATCCCCGTCCGCATATCCCGGGCAGCGCCTGAAGGCGCTCACGCGCACCGCGCGGAGCCTTTTGTAAAGAACTTCCGGACCGGCGATCATTTGCGCTGCACGCCCGCGAGTCGCGTGGCGGAGCAGCGATTGCCTGTCTTGTCGCGCGCCTTGGTAGAACCCCTGCGACCCGCGCAGCCACCGCGGCACCTTGGCCGTTCCGGAGCACGGCACGCGCGACGACATTTGTCGCGCCTGGCTGCACGGCTTTGATCGGGTGTGTGGAAGTGCCCGACGGCCGGCGAATGGCCAATGGAGCCGTCCGCACTGGCTCGGGGCGACGCCAGAACCTGAACGATTGCCGGGCGCGGGTGCATCTATGTCGCGGTCGCCTCCGTATCTAGGGGTGCTTCCGAATCGCGAAGCCCAATCGAACAGGAGATCGCACATGAACATCGGCTTTTCCAGGCGCGCATTGACCCTCGGTTTGTCGCTGGCGCTCGCCGCCGGCGCGTTACCCGCATTCGCGCAAATGTCCAGCGGCATGGGCTCGATGAACCAGCAGCAAACCGTGATGGTCGGCGGGGCCGCGATGTACCCGTCGCGCAACATCATCCAGAACGCGATGCATTCCAGGGATCACACCACGCTGGTCAAGGCGGTGAAAGCTGCCGGGTTGGTGAAAACGTTGGAAGGACCTGGCCCATTCACCGTGTTCGCGCCGACCAATCAGGCCTTCGATGCGCTGCCCCCCGGCACGCTCGCGAATCTGATGAAACCCGGGAACAAAGCCACGCTGAAGAAGATCCTGACCTACCACGTCGTGCCGGGTCGCCTCGACAGCAAGGTGCTCGACGCAAAGATTGCCGCCGGCGGTGGTGAGGCCAAGCTGAAGACCGTGGAAGGCGACTGGTTGATCGTGAAGGGCAGCGGTACGCAGCTCACCGTCACCGACGACAAGGGCAACACCGCTGATGTCACGATCCCGAATGTTTATCAATCCAACGGCGTGATCATGGTGATCAACAAGGTGCTGATGCCTTGACCAGCATGGTCGCGGCAGACCCTCTCTTCGCCGCGACTTGCCGTGAGGCGGGCTTCCTTGGCCGCCTCACGTCTTGTCCGAGCGGACGATCCGCAAGCCGATGATCGCGAAATCGGCCGCTAGACCATGGCCCACCGGATCGAGCGGCACATGTTCTGAGCGGGGCGCGGTGGGATCGCCCGGCGATGCGGCGCGGGTCCGCGACCGGTGTGGCGCACTTCGGCGCTGTTACCCCTTCGTGCCGTAGGGGCAACATGGGATCGTAGTCACTGACCCGTGGAGGCCGTGGCTGGCGCTTCGCGCACCGGCAACGGCACGTTGCAGACATCGATCTTCCCGGCCTTGTAGTGATACCACACATCGCTGCGGTTGCGGCGCGACTCGACCAGCGCCGCGAACGTCGGTGTGTCGGAGCGCAGCACTTCGAGATGCATGCGTTCGGCTGGTGGAAGATCGGCCGCGAGCCGCACGCGCAGGATTTTCGTCTGGTGCGCCGGATCCCTGTAGAAACCCAGCGGCCCGTTGCCGCGCGGCAGTGCCGAGAGATATTGCATGCCCTCGACGACGCGGCCGACCAGCGCGATGTTGCGGTCGAGCTGGCGTGGCGCCTGGCCGATTACCGCGTAAAGCTCCGTGCCCGGGCCGGAATCCGGCGCGTCGTCGCGCCCGGCACCGACCATGCCGTAGCAGTGCACGAGCCATGTCTTGCCGGTTTTTGGATCGCGTGCGACCGGAAATCCAGCGCTGAAGCCGACCTCGGGCGCGTAGACGTCGCCGTCGGGCAGCATCGTGAAAGGCAGGTCCGGCGTGATGTCGCGATCGAATTCCGGCGCGACGGTCGCGCGGGCCTTGCCGAGCGGTCGGGGTGGGTGCGCGGGGTGCTTTTCTTCGGCCGCGGGATCGCCCCATTGGGTGACGAAATCGTCCTGCACCCGCAGGATCGCCAGGCCGTCCCAGTAGTGCTCGCGCGCCAGCGTGCGTATGTTTTCCGCGTGCAGTGGCGCGTAGGCGGGGTCGAGTTCGATCACGACTCGCCCTTGCGGGACGTCCATGTACAGCGTGTCGTTCGGATCGAGCGGACGCCAGTCCGACGGTTTCGATGCGTCCAGCACCTGCTGCATCGTGGGGACGTACTTGCCCGCGGGAGGCGCACACACGGCGCGTTGCGCCCGGACACCGCCGAGTGCCAGTACGATCGTCAACGGCACGATGACTCTCTTCATGACATATTCCCCGCCGGCGTCCGGCCGACGCAACGTTCACGAATGTAGCATTACCGTCGACGTTTCAAGCGAGGACGGATCATGCAATCGAGGCTCGACGGGCGCGTGGCACTCGTCACCGGTGCATCTTCGGGATTCGGCGAAGCGTGCGCGATCGCGTTGGCGGCCGTGGGCGCCAAGGTGGCGATCACGGCACGCCGTGGGGACCGCCTGCAGGCGCTGGCGACGCGAATCCGTGATGCGGGCGGCGAAGTGCAGGTCGTGGTGGCGGACATCGCCGAAGGCGGCGAGTCGCAGCGCGTGGTCCACGAAACCGAGGCCCATTTCGGCAAGCTGGACATCCTGGTCAACAACGCCGGCGTGATGTACCTGGAACCTGTCGACACCGCGGATCTCGACCGCTGGCGGCACATGTTCGACCTCAACGTGATGGCGCTGATCGCCGCGACGCAGGCCGCCCTTCCCGGCATGCGCGGGCGCCGCGATGGCCACATCGTCAACATCGCCTCCACCGCGGGACGCATCGCGAGCGTGAATGGCGGTGGTTACTCAGGCACCAAGTTCGCCGTGGTGGCGTTCTCGGAATCGCTGCGCAAGGAGGCCTGCAAGGATCGCATCCGCGTCAGCGTGATCGAACCCGGGGTGGCCGCAACGGAGTTGCGCGACCACATCGGACATGCCGAAACCAAAAAGGCGCTCAACGCCTGGGCGGACTCGATGCGCCAGTTGCAGAGCGAGGACATTGCGAACGCGGTCGTCTATTGCGTCACGCAGCCAGCGCACGTGAACGTCAACGAGATTTTGATCCGGCCGACCGACCAGGAGCGTTGAGCGCGCACCCGCGCGGCGATCACTTCACTGGCGCGCCGGGTTTCGCGTCCTGGTCGACATTCACCAGGAACAGATCGGTACCGCCCGTTCCCGCCGACAGGATCATGCCTTCGCTGATGCCGAAACGCATCTTGCGCGGCGCGAGATTCGCGACAAACACGACGTTGCGGCCGACCAGTTCCGCGGGCTCCGGCCAGGCGGTCTTGATGCCGGAAAAGATCTGCCGCTTGCCGAGATCGCCCGCATCCAGCTCGAAGCGCAGCAGCTTGTCCGAACCATCCACCGCTTCGCACGTCAGCACCTTGCCGACACGCAGGTCGAGGCGGGCGAATTCGTCGATGGAGATGAAGCCGGGACTCGGGACTGGGGACTCGGTACTCGAAGATCCGGGATTCGGGATTCCGGATTCGGGATTCGAAGATCCCGGACTCGGACTCACGTGCAGGGACTCCTTCGAGGCTTCGATCATGGCGTCGATCTGTTTGCGCTCCACGCGGGTGGCGAGCGTCTTGAACGGCTTGATTACAACACCAAGCAGGGGCTCGCGGGCAGCGGTGAAGCGATCTGGTGTGTCGTCCAGGAACGCGCGCGCGCGCGCGGCGGTCGCCGGTACGACCGGGGCGAGCCAGATCGTCAGCAGCCGGAAATAGTTGAGCGCAAGCGTCAGCACGACGTGCAGTTCGGCATGCCTGGCCTGGTCTTTCGCCATCACCCACGGCGTGTGGTCGGCGACGTAGGCGTTGGCTTCGTCGGCCACCTCGATGATCGCGCGCATCGCCCCGGCGTAATCGCGCGCCTCGTAGAGTGCTTCGCAGGCTTCGAGTCTCGCTGCGGCGGCGGCGTAGCGCGCGCGCGCCGTTTCCGGCAGCGCATCGGCGAGCCGGCCATCGAAGAACTTGTGCACGAACCCCGCGCAGCGGCTGGCGATGT
>JBOHYX010000231.1:0-4499 GCA_050738115.1 Rhodanobacteraceae bacterium | reverse complement strand
ACGGCGATCAGGGATGATCGCACACCTTTGGATCGATTCTTGCATAGCCCGCGCGCCCTAGATGCTTGTCCCGTCTCGCTTTTTTCGGCCTTGATGCTGGCCGGAAAGCCTCCATTTTGATATACTGGCTGGTCTTGTTGTGTCCGAAACCCCTATGGAAAACCTTCCGTCGCAGCAATCCGAAATCAAGCAGTTGATCACCAAGGGCCGTGAGCAGGGCTACCTGACTTACGCCGAGGTGAACGATCACCTCCCGGACGACATCGTCGATCCGGAGCAGATCGAAGACATCATCGGGATGATCAACGGCATGGGCATCGAGGTGCACGAAATCGCACCCGATACCGACCTGATCAGCGCCGAGGGCCCGACCGGCGGCGACGACGACGAAACCGCGACCGAGGAAGCGGTCGCGCTGCTGTCGGCGGTCGACGCCGAAGTCGGTCGCACCACCGATCCGGTGCGCATGTACATGCGCGAGATGGGCACGGTCGAACTGCTGACGCGCGAAGGCGAAATCGCGATCGCCAAGCGCATCGAGGAAGGCCTCACGCAAGTGCAGACCGCGCTGGCGAGCTTTCCGTGGGCGATCGGCCTGCTGCTCGAAGAATACGACCTGCACCTCGACGGCAAGCGCCGCATGAGCGAAATCCTGGCCGGCTTCGCCGACCAGGAAATCCCGGCCGAGCAGTTCGGCGCCAGCGCGCCGGCCGCCGAGGACAACAACCCGGGCGACGACAACAACAACGAAGCGGGCGACGACGATTCCGACGACGACGCGAACGGCAACGATGAGGAATCGGCCGGCCCGAGCGGCCCCGATCCGGTCGAGGTCGCACGCCGGATGGACGTGCTGCGCGAGCTGTACGGCCGCTTCCAGAAGACCGCCGACAAGTACGGCGTCAGCGACAGGAAGTCGCAAAAGCTGCGCGAGAAGATGGGCGAGGAATTCCTGAAGCTCAAGCTGCCGTCGGCGCTCATCGACGGATTCGTGCGCAAGCTGCGCGAAGTGGTGGCGGCCATCCGCCAGCACGAGCGGATCGTGATGGACATCTGCGTGCGCCAGTGCCACATGCCGCGCAAGGAATTCATCGAGCTGTTCCCGTCCCGCGAAACCAACACGGAGTGGGTCGCCGAGCTTTCGCGCAAGCGCCAGAAGTGGGTGCCGGCGGTCAGGACCCATCGCGACGAGATCGTTCTCGAGCAGCAGAAGCTCACCGAGATCGAGCGCGCGCTGTACCTGCCGCTGACCGACATCAAGGAGATCAATCGCGCGATGTCGATCGGCGAGGCCAAGGCCCGCCGCGCCAAGAAGGAAATGGTCGAGGCCAACCTGCGCCTGGTGATCTCGATCGCCAAGAAGTACACCAACCGCGGCCTGCAGTTCCTGGACCTGATCCAGGAAGGCAACATCGGCCTGATGAAGGCCGTGGACAAGTTCGAATACCGCCGCGGCTACAAGTTTTCGACCTACGCGACGTGGTGGATCCGCCAGGCCATCACGCGCTCGATCGCCGACCAGGCGCGCACCATCCGCATTCCGGTGCACATGATCGAGACCATCAACAAGCTGAACCGGATTTCGCGGCAGATGCTGCAGATGTACGGCCGCGAGCCGACGCCGGAGGAGCTGGCCGTCGCGATGGAAATGCCCGAGGACAAGATCCGCAAGGTGCTGAAGATCGCCAAGGAACCGATCTCGATGGAAACCCCGATCGGGGACGACGAGGATTCGCACCTCGGCGATTTCATCGAGGACCAGAACGCGGGTTCGCCGGTGGAATCCGCGACCGACACCGGCCTCACCGAAACCGTGCGCGACGTGCTCGCGGGCCTGACGCCGCGCGAAGCCAAGGTGCTGCGCATGCGCTTCGGCATCGACATGAACACCGACCACACCCTGGAAGAGGTCGGCAAGCAGTTCGACGTGACCCGCGAGCGGATCCGCCAGATCGAGGCCAAGGCACTCCGCAAGCTGCGGCATCCTTCGCGCAGCGAGCAGTTGCGCTCGTTCCTCGATTTCGAGTAGGAGCCTGCCTGCAGCCGACCGGTCGCGAGCAGGCTCGCTCCTACGCTGCAATCACTGCCCTTGGGTTGATGCATGAACCGCATCGCCGTTTTTGTTGACGCCGGCTACTTCTACGCTTCCGCCAGCGAGTTGCTGTTCGGCGCCCCGCTCCGGCGCGGCGAGCTGCGCCTCGCCAACGCCGAATTCGCGCAATACCTCGCGCACGCCGCTGAAGCCATCGGCGGTTGTCCGTTGCTGCGCATCTACTGGTACGACGGCACCAACTCTGGCCCCACCACCGCGCACCTCGCGATGGCGTATCTCGACAACATCAAGCTGAGGCTCGGCTTCGTCAACCAGGCGGGTGAGCAGAAGGGCGTCGACGGATTGATCTTTTCCGACCTCACCAACCTCGCACGCAACGGCGCGATCTCCGACGCGCTGTTGCTGGCCGGCGACGAGGACCTGCGGATCGGCGTGCAGCAGGCGCAGGAACACGGCATCCGGGTGCACCTGCTGGGTATCGAACCGAAGGATCCCTCCGGCAACCAGTCGGCCGCGCTGCAGCGCGAAGCCGACACCCGCCGCGAGCTCGAGGCCACCACCCTCGGCCAGTTCCTGTTCCGTCGCGAATACGCGAGCGTGCCCGTTGGCGAGGCGGACACCGCCGCCGATGCAGACATCGCGCACAGCCGCGCGCGCATGCAGGAGCTGGCCAACGACTACGCGGCGACGCTGGACGCCGGCCGGCGCAGCCTGATCCTGGCGCTGCCCGAGCGCACCCCGCTGCCGCACGAACTCGACCGCGAACTGCTGCTGCGCGCCAGCGAATTGCTCGGCCGCAAGCTCGAGGAATCCGAAAAGCGCACGCTGCGCGCGGCGCTGCGTGCGGTCGTTTCGCAGCAGGCGTCTGCTGGCGCCGCAAGCTGACGCTGTTCGCGTCGTCCCCCTCGCGCGCTGCCTTCCCCCGCATACGGGTGGGTGGCGTGATCGTGGCACTCCACGCGGCAACATGGATGGTTGCTGCAAGAATGTCCGTTCGCGGGCCTATAGCTCAATTGGCCAGAGCAAAGGACTCATAGTCCCAAGGTTCCAGGTTCGAGTCCTGGTGGGGCGAGGCGTCGCGCTTGCGGACTGCCGGGGGCAGTCCGCGTGACGGCGAGCGCCGCGCCAGGGATGGCGCGGCCGGCGCCCCGCACCCGGCACCAGGGACGGTTTCTGCAAGAATGCTCGTCCCACGGGCCTATAGCTCAATTGGTTAGAGCAGGGGACTCATAATCCCTTGGTTCCAGGTTCGAGTCCTGGTGGGCCCACCGTTCGTGAACCACGGCACAGCGGGTGTTTGCCACCAAGCCGCGCGGATGCTGCAGCGCAGTAAAATAGCGCCACCCAGACGGGAACGACGGAGCCAGGCGCCGCTTGACCGGCGCCTCGCTGCAGCGTGCCCGAAATGCGCGATGGAAGCGGGTGGTCCCACCGCGGCGTCATGCCGCGGTACCGAAGCGCTGTTGTGTCGATTCGCACCCAAGAAAAACCGTGAACACACAAGTCATTGCGCTGCGGCAACCCCATCGGGTCGACCGCCCGTCGTTGATTCCGCGGCGCAGCAAACCACGGCCATGGGTGATCTTCGGCGTCGTCGCGCTGGGGCTCCTGATGAGCTCGCTGGACCAGACCATCGTCGCCACGGCGCTCAACACGCTGCAGGCGGAGCTGCGGACGTCGATCGCGCTCGCGAGCTGGACGATGACGGTCTACGCGCTCGGGATGCTGCTGATGCTGCCGGTGGCCGGCAAGCTCAGCGAGCAGTTCGGGCGCCGACGCGTGTTCATTGCCTCGGTCGCGCTCTTCACCGCCGCATCGCTGTGCTGCGGACTTGCGACCAACATCTACATGCTGGTCGCGCTGCGCTTCGTGCAGGCGCTCGGAGGTGCCGGCCTGACGCCGTCGGCGACGGGCATCATCGCCGACCATTTCGGACGCTCGCGCGACAAGGCGCTCGGCCTCTTTGGCAGCATCTTCTCGATCGGTGCGATGATCGGTCCGATCTTCGGCGGCCTGTTCGTCACCTACTGGTCGTGGCGCGGCATCTTCTTCGTCAACGTGCCGATCGGCATCGCGCTGATCGTGCTGGGGCTCCGGACGATCCCCGCCGACCCGCCGCGTTCGCGCCGGCATCCGGCGAACTTCGACCTTCCGGGCATGGCCATGCTGGGCGTGGGGATATTGGGCGCGATGCTCGCGTTCAACGCGCTGGGTGACGGCGGCCATGGTTTCACGTCGCCGCAGTTTCTCGCACCCGCCGCCGCGGCGCTGTTGGGACTTGCGCTGTTCGCACACCACGCGCGTGCCAGCGCACATCCCTTCATCCTGCCCAGGTTCCTCGCCGGGCGCGGCTTTCGTGCGGTGAACGCCGTCAACGTGATCGGCGGCATGATCGAGAACGGCCTGATCGCGCTGGTGCCGGTGTACGCAACGACCCGCTACGGGA
>JBOHYX010000230.1:0-4520 GCA_050738115.1 Rhodanobacteraceae bacterium | reverse complement strand
ATCCAGATCAGATTGTCGTCCGCGCTGTCGGCCAAGGTCGTCTCCTGTCGCGCAAGTCTAGCAATACCGCCACGGCCCACGGTTTGCCATGCACCGGCGCACACCGTAGGCTTGGCCGGATGCCGACGTCGACGATGTTGTGGTACGACTACGAGACCACCGGTACGGACCCGGTCCGCGACCGCCCCGCGCAGTTCGCCGCGATCCGCACGGACACGGACCTCGAGCCCGTCGGCGAACCACTGACGCTGTATTGCGCGCCGGCGATCGACGTGTTGCCGCATCCCGAAGCCTGCCTCATCACCGGCATCGCGCCGCAGGACGCCGCCCGCGATGGCCTTCTCGAAGCGGAATTCGCGGGTGCCGTGCACGCGGTCCTGTCCGAACCGGGCACCTGCTCGGTTGGCTACAACAGCATCCGCTTCGACGACGAAGTCAACCGCAACCTGTTCTATCGCAACTTCCTCGACCCCTACGAGCACGCGTGGAAGCACGGCAATTCGCGCTGGGACATCATGGATCTCGCGCGCGCCTGCCATGCACTGCGGCCGGATGGCATCGAGTGGCCGCGTGACGACGATGGCGTGCCTTCATTCAGGCTGGACCGCCTCGCGCCGGCCAATCATCTGGAGCAGGAACGCGCCCACGACGCCCGATCCGACGTCGCAGCCACGATCGCACTGGCGCGCCTGCTGCGCGGGCGCCAGCCACGTCTGTACGACTGGTACCTTGATCTGCGCAGCAAGCGCCGCGTGGTCGCCGACCTCGCCGCGGCGTTGCCGCGCATGCAACCCCTGCTGCACGTGACCGGGCGTTATCCGGCCGCGCGCGGCTGCCTTGCGATGGTCGTGCCGGTCGCCGCGCACCCCAACCGGGACGGCACCTTCATCGTCGCGGACCTCGGCATCGACGCGGATACATGGATCGACCTCGACCCGGACGACCTCACCGAACGCATGTTCACGCCGCGCGCCGATCTGCCGGACGACATCGAACGCCCGCCACTCAAGGAAGTCCACGCCAACCGGTCGCCATTCCTCGCGCCAACCGGCGTGCTGCGCGGCGTCGACACCAGCCGCATCGGACTGGACCCGGCGGCGTGCCAGCGCAACCTTCAGAAAATCCGCGCCTGCGACGGGTTGCGCGAACGCGTCACGCACGCGTTTGCGGCGCGCGACGGGCACTGGGCCGCGCGCGAGGATCCGGAATGCAATCTGTATTCGGCGTTCGCGTCGCCCGCGGACAAGCGCCGCTGCGAAACGGTGCGCGCAACGCCAGCGGGCTGCCTCGGCTCGACCGCTTTCGGCTTCGAGGATTCGCGCTATACCAACCTGCTGTTCCGTTACCGCGCCCGCAACTGGCCTGCCACGCTCGATGCGGCCGAGCGCGAGCGCTGGCGCGCGTTCGTGCGTGACAAGCTCATCCGCGACACCGAAACCACCGGCCTGACGCTCGAGGCGTACCGCGCGGCGATCGCGCGCCTGCGGATGCAGCAACCCGCCGGTTCCCCCCAGGCGCTGCTCGACCAGCTCGATGCATGGGGCGAATCCGTCGCCGCCGAATTCGGGATCTGACATGCCGCACGTGTACTTTTCCCCGGCGACGTTCCGCTTCCTCAAGGCACTCGCGCGCTACAACAACCGCGCGTGGTTCAAGTCGCACCAGGCGGACTACGAAACGCACGTGCGCGGGCCCTGGCTGCAACTGATCGCCGACCTGCAACCAGCGGTCGCCACGATCAGCCCGCATTACCGCGCCGATCCCCGCAAGGTCGGCGGGTCGCTGTTCCGCGTGCAGCGCGACACCCGCTTCAGCCACGACAGGGAACCGTACAAACCGTACGCCGGTGCGCGCATCTTCCACGAACGCCGTCGCGAAATCGCGGCGCCGTCTTTTTACCTGCACATCGCGCCCGGCGACTGCTTCATCGGCGCAGGGCTCTGGCACCCGGAAAATCATACCCTGCGCAACATCCGCAACTTCATTGTCGACAATCCCGCGGCGTGGAGACGCGCGGCCCACGGGCGCGCGTTCCGTGACCACTACGAATTCCGGGGCGAATCGCTGGTCCGCGCGCCGCAGGGATTTCCGCCGGACCACCCGCTGCTGGAAGATCTGAAGCGCAAGAGCTTCGCCGCCGGCGCGGGCTTCGACGACACGCTCGCGTGCTCGCCTCGCCTTTATCCGTTCGTCGTCACCCACTTCAAGCGCCTCGCGCCGCTGGTCGACTACCTGTGCGCGGCGCAGAACCTCGAGTTCTGATTGCCAACGGAGGGATCCGATCCATGCCACTCGACATCGAACAATACGCCCTGATCGGCAATACCCGCACCGCCGCGCTGGTCGGCGGCGACGGCTCGATTGACTGGCTGTGCCTGCCGCGCTTCGATGCCGACGCCTGCTTCGCGGCGTTGCTGGGCACGCCGGAACACGGACGCTGGTTGATCAGGCCGAAGGGCACCGTGCACTCGATCACGCGCCGCTATCGAAAAGACACCCTGGTGCTCGAGACCGAGTACGCAACGGACGCCGGCACCGTATGCGTCACCGATTGCATGCCGCACTGGAAAGGACGCTCGGACGTGGTGCGCGTCGTGCGCGGTATTTCGGGCCGCGTGGACATGCAGATGGAACTGGTGATCCGCTTCGACTACGGCCGCACCGTACCGTGGGTGCGCCAGGTCAATGGCGTGCTGGATGCGACCGCAGGCCCGCACTCGTTGCAACTGCACACGCCGATCGAGACACGCGGCGAAAATTTCCGGACGGTCGCCGAGTTCTCGATCGGACCGGACGTCGTGGCTCCATTCACGTTGTCGTACTTTCCCTCGCGCAGGCGCACGCCGCTGCCGATCGATCCGCTGGCGGCGGTCGCGGGAACCACCGGCTGGTGGCGCGAATGGGTGTCCCGCATCAAGCACAAGGGCCCGTGGCGAGACCAAGTCGTACGTTCGCTGATCACGCTCAAGGCGCTCACGTACGCGCCGACCGGCGGCATCGTCGCCGCGCCCACGACTTCGCTCCCGGAGTGTGTCGGAGGCGAGCGCAACTGGGACTATCGGTTTTGCTGGCTGCGCGACTCGGCGTTGACGCTCGACGTGCTGCTCAAGGCGGGCTGCCACGAGGAAGCCCACGCGTGGAGCGACTGGCTGCTGCGCGCGGCGGCGGGCCGCCCGGAGGATCTGCAGATCCTCTATGGGCTCGCCGGGCAGCGCTACCTGCGCGAAGTCGAGCTGGCGGAATTGCCGGGTTATCGCGATTCGAAACCGGTGCGTATCGGCAACGCCGCGTCGGGCCAGACGCAGATCGACGTGTACGGCGAGGTGATGGACATGCTGCACGTGGCGCGCACCAACGGCGTGAAGCAAAAGCCGCACGCCTGGCAGATACAGCGCAAACTGATGAGCCACCTCGAGAAGATCTGGGACCAGCCGGACCATGGCATCTGGGAAATCCGCGGCGAGCCGCGGCACTTCACGCATTCCCGGGTGATGGCGTGGGTCGCGGTCGATCGCGCGATCAAGGCGGTGGAGCAGTTCGAAAAGGAAGGACCGGTGGAGGACTGGAGAAAGTGGCGGGATGCCATCCACAAGGATGTCTGCGACAAGGGTTTCGACAAGGCACGCAACGCCTTCGTGCAGTACTACGGCGGCAAGGGACTGGACGCCAGTCTGCTGCTGATTCCGTTGGTCGGTTTCCTGCCGCCTGATGATCCACGCGTGCGCGGTACGGTCGAGGCGATCGAGCGTGGGCTGATGCGCCACGGGCTCGTGATGCGCTACGACACCAGTGCGGGCGTGGATGGCCTGCCCGGCACGGAAGGCGTGTTCCTGCCCTGCTCGTTCTGGCTGGTCAACAACTACGCGCTGGTCGGCCGCATGGACGATGCGCGGAAGCTGTTCGAGCGCCTGCTCTCGCACTGCAATGACATCGGGCTGATCTCGGAGGAATGCGATCCCGAAAGCGGCGCGCTGCTCGGCAATTTCCCGCAAGCATTCACCCATCTTGCCTTGATCAACGCCGCCGTCGCGCTGACGGATGCGGGCGTCTGACGTCGTATCCTGCGAACGGGATGGGTCACGCTTCGGCGAACGGAAACGCCAGCACGTCGGCGATGTCGTCGCTGCCGAGAAGGCACATCAGCAGCCGGTCGATACCCAGCGCGACGCCGGCGCAATCGGGCAGCGCGTCCAGCGAAGCGAGCAGGTTTTCGTCCAGCGGCAGCTCGCGCTGGCCGCGTGTCGCGCGCAAAGCATTTTCGCGCAGGAAACGCGTGCGTTGCTCGGCCGCATCGTTGAGTTCGTGATAGCCGTTGGCGAGCTCGCGTTGTCCCAGATACAGCTCGAAGCGCTCGGCCACGGGTGGATGGCTGGCGCGGATGCGCGCCAGCGAGCATTGCGAAACCGGAAAGTCGTACACCACGGTGATGGCGTCTTTCGACAGCGCCGGTTGCAGGCGATGCGTGACCAGCAGATCGAGCCAGTCATCGCGGCGCAGCCCCTCCGGATCGATCGAAAAGT
>JBOHYX010000229.1:0-4524 GCA_050738115.1 Rhodanobacteraceae bacterium | reverse complement strand
GTCCCAGATACAGCTCGAAGCGCTCGGCCACGGGTGGATGGCTGGCGCGGATGCGCGCCAGCGAGCATTGCGAAGCCGGAAAGTCGTACACCACGGTGATGGCGTCTTTCGACAGCGCCGGTTGCAGGCGATGCGTGACCAGCAGATCGAGCCAGTCATCGCGGCGCAGCCCCTCCGGATCGATCGAAAAGTCGCGCAGCGGTTCGCGCAACGCGGCCTCGTCGGCGGTGAACGGGTCAAGGTGCAATCGACTCAAGAACCAGTCGCGGTAGCTCGTCGTCGCAACCTCGGCATCGCGCTGCACCAGTTCGAGCGCGGCACGCACCAACCGCGCCGTTTCCAGCGCCAGCCGGTGATGGTCGAAGCCGACGCGGTACCACTCCAGCATCGTGAATTCGGGATTGTGCGAACGCCCGGCCTCGCCGTTGCGGAACACCCGCCCGAGTTCGTAACAATCGCCGAATCCCGCCGCCAGCAGGCGTTTCATCGGGTATTCCGCCGAGGTGCGCAGGAAGCGCTCGGACGCACCGCCGACCACCGGGCCCGTGAAGGTGGTCGTGAAACCCTCGATGTTGGGCTCGGTATGGCCGGCCACCGACAGGATCGGCGTTTCGACCTCGGTGACGCCGCGCTCTGCGAAGAACCCGCGGATCAGCGCGCTGAGGCGTGCGCGCAAATGGATCGATCGCCGCCTGACGCCGGGGAGTGTCATGCGCTCCATGCGGCGTTCTGCAGGACCACGCGCCCGCCTGCCCGGTCAATGTAGGTGCGGCCGACGCGCTCCCAATACGGTGCATCAACATCCGCGCAAGCCTGCGCCACGCGCATCACCGCATCTTTCATTTCGCCCCACCACGCGTGTCCAGAAGCCGCAACAGCCGCGCCTCGTCCCAGATTTCGACGCCGAGCGCCTGCGCCTTGTCGAGCTTCGAACCGGCGGCTTCGCCCGCGACCACGAATGAGGTTTTCTTCGATACGGAACCCGCGACTTTCGCGCCCAGCGCTTCCAGCTTGTCTTTCGCCTCATCGCGCGTGAGCGCGGCAAGGCTGCCGGTCAGCACCACGGTCTGCCCTTCGAGTGGACCACCCGCTTTCCGCTGCGGCGCCGATTCCCGCCAGTGCACGCCGGTCTTCCGCAGCGCGGCGATCACCTCGCGGTTGCGCGGCTCGGCAAAGAACGCCGTGATGTGCGCAGCCATGATCGGCCCGACATCGTTGATTTCGGTGAGTTCGACTTCACCCGCCTGCATCAACGCATCCAACGAACCGAAGTGCCGCGCCAGCGCCTTGGCGGTCGCCTCGCCCACCTCGGGAATCCCGAGCGCGAACAGGAACCGTTCGAGCGTGGTGGTCTTGCTCGCGTCGATCGCGGCGACCAGGTTTTCAGCCCACTTGGTCGCGATCTTGCCGGCCTTCACCGTGTCGGGAATGGTGCCATCACGTTCGTCGGCGTGGCGCTTCATCGCGAGGAAATCGTCGAGCGTCAACGCATACAGGTCGGCGGGCGAGTGCAGGTAGTTGAACGCGATCAGGTCCTCGATGGAGCGCTCGCCCAGGCCATCGACGTCCATCGCGCGTCGCGAAGCGAAGTGACGGATCGCTTCGCGACGTTGCGCGGCACATACGAGGCCACCGGTGCAGCGCGCCGCGGCCTCGCCTTCCTCGCGCACGATCGCCGAGCCGCACACCGGGCAGTGCGCGGGCATTTTCCAGGCCTTCGTGTGCGGCGGACGGCGGTCGGGAATCACCCGCACCACTTCGGGAATCACGTCTCCCGCCCTGCGCACGATCACGCTGTCGCCGACCCGCACGTCGAGTCGCGCGACTTGGTCGGCGTTGTGCAGGGTCGCATTGGCGACGGTGACGCCGGCGACCTGCACGGGCTTCAGGCGTACGACCGGCGTCGCCGCGCCGGTGCGGCCGATCTGGATGTCGATGGCCTCGACGACCGTCGCCTGCTCCTCGGCGGGAAACTTGTGGGCGATGGCCCAGCGCGGCGCGCGCGCAACGAAGCCGAGCTCGCGCTGCTCATCGTAGCGGTCCACCTTGTACACGACGCCGTCGATGCCATAGGGCAGCATCGCGCGCTCGGCACCGATCCGGTGGAAGAACGCGAGGCAGCCGTCGGCGCCGCGCGCCAGCGCATTCTGCGGGCAGGTCGGAATTCCCCATTCACGCAGCCGCGCCATCGCGGCGCTGTGGCGATCCGCGATCACGGCGTCGGGATCGGGCGGCAGGTACACGCCGTACGCATAGAACGCAAGCGGGCGCGTCGCCGTGACCTTCGGATCGAGCTGGCGCAACGAACCCGCGGCGCCGTTGCGCGGATTCGCCAGCGGGCGCCCGCCTTCGCGCAGCATGCTCGCGTTGTACGCAGCGAAGCCGGCCGTGGGCATGAACACCTCGCCGCGCACCTCGAGCACCCGGGGCCAGCCGCCGCCGCGGAGCTTCAGCGGGATCGCCTTCACGGTGCGCAGGTTGGCCGTGACGTCCTCGCCGGTGGTGCCGTCGCCGCGCGTCGCCCCCTGCACGAACACACCCGCTTCGTAGCGCAGGCTGATCGCCAGCCCGTCGAACTTCGGTTCCAACGCAAATTCAGGATCGACGACGCCAAGACCCTGCTCGACCCGCCGCACGAAATCGCGGACCTCGTGATCCGGGTCGACGCCCGCGGGCGGATCGGCATCGGTGAACGCGTTGCTGAGCGAGAGCATCGGAATCGCGTGACGTACCTCGGCAAATCCCGCGGCGGGGCCCGCGCCGACGCGGCGGGTCGGGGAATCCGCCGTCGCCAGTTCGGGTTGCGCGGTCTCGAGCGCCTCCAGTTCGCGCATAAGGCGGTCGTATTCGGCGTCCGGGATGTCCGGATCGTCCAGCACGTAATAGCGGTAGTTGGCATCATCGATGGCGCGGCGCAGTTCTGTCGCCTGCCGCGATGCCGGGCTTTCCTGTGCGCTCGTGGATACCTTGGCCATGGATGATCGCCGGTTCGTTTGCCCATTTTAACCGTGGTGCCCGCACCGACCGGCGGTACACGTAACCTGCGCGCTTTGGCTCCGGCGCCGGCGCTGGAAAGGTCGCCGAAAGGTGGTGGCTGCAGTATGGGTGCCGGGTGAGTGGTGGTCTCGCTTTTTGATGCGCCGTTCCGGAGCATCCCTCGTGCTCCAGTCTGGTCGGGTCCTCACCCCAATGTCCGGTCTGCGTCGAAACCCTCCCCGGTGACGCAGGCCGGACATGGTTTTTTGTGACCTCCCCGATCGCGATGTCCGTTCGGCTGCGTCGCAAGGCGCCGGTTCCAGATGCCCGGGCCGCCGACCGGCCGTCCCTCGCCTGACTCTTCGCAAATCCCGCGATCATTCCTTGATCGCCGAAATCCGTACGAAGATCCGTCCGCAAAGGACGCAAAGGTCGCGAAAAATCAAGGCGGCCGCCATGGACCATCTGCGTCTTCGCGCTCTTCGCGGATGGCGGTTCGCTCCGGCGTGATCACCTCATTGGCGCGCCGCGCGAATTTCATGATCGCCCGAACGGACATGTTTGTGCGATCGTCCCTGATCGTCGCTTCGTCGAGCGACACAGCCAATGAGTTGTCGTCAAGCATCCCGGGAGACCAGAACGGCCGTCCATGGCCTGACTCTCAATGTTCGTGCGATCGTCCCTGATCGCTGCTTCGTCAGGCCACAACGCCCACGAGTAGTGTTCAAACATCGCGGAGATCAGAACGGCCATCCCTGGCCTGACTTTTCGCAACAGCGGCTTCGACGGGATCGCCGCGACGGAGTCCTCCTGTAGCATCGCGCGATGGACGCCGTCACGGCGATGCTGCTGGACGTATTCATCATCTTCGCGGCGGCGCAGGTCGGCGGCGCGCTCGCGCGCCTGGTGCATCTCCCGGATGTCGTCGGCCAAATTGTCGCGGGCTGCCTGATCGGGCCCTCGGTGCTGGGCTGGGTGGTTCCGAGCGAGCCGTTGGAGGTACTGTCCGAAATCGGCGTCGTGCTGCTGCTGTTCGCGGTCGGCCTGGAAACGCGCCTCGACGATGTGAAACGGGTCGGCGGCAGCGCCTTCGCGGTCGGGGTGATCGGGGTGGTGATCCCGTTCGTGTGCGGCGCGTTCTGGGCGCATTCGCTCGGCCCGGACTGGCCACGCGCGCTGTTCGTGGCCGCGGCGTTCGTCGCGACATCAGCGGGGATCACCGCCAGCGTGCTGAAGGAAATGGGCGTGCTGCGCCGTACCGAAAGCCGCGTGATCCTCGGCGCGGCGGTGATCGACGACATCCTCGCGATGCTGGTGCTTGGCGTGGTGGTCGCGATCCAGGCCGGCGGGTCGGTGCGGGCCGGACGTCTGGTCGCGGTCGCGGCGGAAGCGATCGGCTTCGTGCTGGTGGTGGGCTGGCTGGGCACGCTGATGATGCGGCGCGGATCGAAGTGGCTCGACCACACGCGCAATCCCATGTCGCCGCTGCTGGTGGTGCTGGCGCTGTGTCTCGGGCTCGCGTGGGTCGCAACGCGCATTGGCCTCACC